>NZ_JBFTZN010000256.1:0-8286 GCF_056406775.1 Allobosea sp. P1_A7 | reverse complement strand
TCCGGCTTCCGCCAGCGAGGAGATGTGCGCCAAACTGTTCGAAGCCGGCGTCGACGTCTTCCGGATCAATATGAGCCACACCCAGCGCGAGACGCTGCCGGAGCGGGTCGCCATGTTGCGTGGCCTGGAGGAGAAATTCCATCGCCCCGTCGGCATTCTCGCCGATCTGCAGGGACCGAAGCTGCGCGTCGGCCAGTTCGGTGGCGATGGTGGCGTGATGCTGGAAAAGGACGCGCGCTTCGTCCTCGATTCCGACCCTGCCCCCGGCGACGTGAAGCGCGTCTACCTGCCCCATCCCGAGATCCTGAGTGCGCTTGAGCCCGGCCACGCCCTCATCCTCGACGACGGCAAGATCCGTCTCGTCGTCGAGAAGGCGAGCCCCAAGCAGGCGGTGACCCGCGTCACGGTCGGTGGCAGGCTTTCATCGCGCAAGGGCGTCAGCCTGCCCGACACCACGATCCCGGTTTCGGCGATGACGGACAAGGACCGTTCCGACGCCGAAGCCGCAGCAGATGCCGGCGTCGACTGGATCGCGCTCTCCTTCGTCCAGCGCCCCGAGGACATGGCCGACCTGCGCAAGATCGTGCGCGGGCGGGCGCTCGCACTCGCCAAGATCGAAAAGCCGCAAGCGCTGCTCCGGCTTGAAGAGATCATCGAGGCGTCCGATGCGATCATGGTCGCGCGTGGTGATCTCGGCGTCGAGATGCCGCTGGAAAAGGTGCCGGGCACGCAGAAGCGCATCACCCGCATGGCACGGCGCATGGGCAAGCCCGTCGTCGTCGCAACGCAGATGCTGGAAAGCATGATCACCGCTCCGGTGCCGACCCGCGCCGAGGTCTCCGACGTCGCGACTGCCGTCTTCGAGGGGGCCGACGCCGTGATGCTCTCGGCCGAGAGCGCTGCCGGACAATATCCGATCGAGGCGGTGACGATGATGAACCGCATCGCCGAGGAGGTGGAGAGTGAATCGATCTACCGCTCGATCCTCGAATCGCAACGCGCCGAGCCCGAGGCCACGGGCGCGGATGCCATCGCCAAGGCGGCCCACGAGATCGCCGATACGCTGAATCTCAAGGCCATCACCGCCTGGACCTCCTCGGGCTCGACCGCCTTCCGTATCGCCCGCGAGCGGCCGAACTCGACCGTCATCGCGCTGACGCCCAATCGCGGGACGGCGCGGCGCCTCACCCTGGTCTGGGGTGTGCACGCGGTCGTGACCAAGGACGCCAGCGACATCGACGATATGGCCTTCCGCGCTTGCAAGTTCGCGGTCCGCGAAGGCTATGCCGCGGTCGGAGACCGCATCATCGTGGTTGCCGGTGTCCCGTTCGGCACGCCGGGCGCGACCAACATGGTGCGTATCGCCTTCATCGCGAAGGAGCACGTCGCCAAGGCCTGACGCCCTTAGATCATCGGACCGGATATCGTATCCGATGATCTGACCCCTTGTGTTGCATCGGCTTTCCCGAAAACCGCAATCCACTTTTCGGGCCGATGCCTTAGCGCGCGAACGCGAGGCTCGAGCGCGGTCCGGCCAACTGGTCGATTGCCTCGACGACGATTTCGGGCGCCGCGTGATGCGGCATATGCCCGACGCCCGGCAGCAGCACGAAGCGCCCCTGCGGCGCCTCGCGTGCGATCGCGGCGGAATGGATCACCGGAGACACGATCGCGTCGCTGTCCCCGGTGATCGCCACCACCGGAATCCTGAGATCGCGGTAGCGCGGAGCCTGTGCGCTGACGAAGGCGTGGGTCGCGGCGACATCCCGGGCATTCGCCTCGAAGGTCGAAGGGCGCAGCAGCAGCCGGATTTCGCCTGCTGCGACATAGCCGGGCGTGACCGGCCGCGGCGCAAAGACACTCTCGACACCRGAGCGCAAAAGGGCATCGGACGCCGGCACGCCGATCAATCGCGTGAAGACCGGGCCGATCACAGGCCATGAGGCCGCGTGATAATACCAGGCAATGCCGCCAGGCCAGGGGTGGGTCACGCCGCCAAGCAGGACAAGTCCGCGCAATCGCTCGGGGTGATCCAGTGCGATCCGCGTTGCGAGCGCTCCGGCCAGCGAATGAGCGACCAGCACGAAGGGCTCCGACAGGATCTGATCGAGAGCCTTCATGATGACTGTCGCCTGCTGAGCGGGATCAGCCATGGCGTTCTCGTCGATCCGATCGCTCCAGCCATGGCCCGGCCGGTCGAGCGCGATCACCCGGTAATGGCCAAGCTCGGGTCCGAGCGTCGCCAGCAGGTCGGCATGATCTGACGAGGCTCCGTGGACGAGCACGACGGTGCCGYGCATCTCGCCCACCGGCTTGCGCTCGACATAGTGCAGCCTGCCTCCTGGAAGCGTCAGGAAGCTGCCCTTGGGGGGATGCTGTCGTTCTGCTTCGACGCCAAGCCACTCCGTCCTGGCGAGCAGGCCGGCAACAAGAAGGGCAGGAAGAATGAGCAAGGCGCGCGCGAGCATGATTTGCTTACGTCGCCGCATTCGCTTTGGTTTCACTGGTGAACCGCAAGGGCCTACGCGTCGCGGCCGTCGACTTCGGTCTTCAGCGAATCGACTGCGTCCTTGATGGCCTCGAATTGCGGATAGATCTCCTGCGCCCGCCGATAGGCGATCAGGGCACGCTTGTCGTCCCCCTGCTGCCGCAGGATGGTGCCGAGCCCCATCATCGCGCCGTAATGACGCGGCTCGCGCTTCAGCGCCTCTCCGATGTCGATCATCGAGCGGATCGAATCGCCCGCGAGGAAGAGCGCGTTGGCGCGCTGATTCCAGCCTTCAGCCCAGTCCGGCTCGAGACTGATGATGCGGTCGAGCAATTCGATCGCGAGATCGAGCTCCTTGGATCGCATCGCCTCCTGCGCCCGTGCCATCAGGAGATCCGCCGTATCCGACCCTGATCGCGCCCAGCGCCGCTGGATCAGATTGGCGATGCCCTTGGCCTCCTCCGGGCTCTTGGCGGCAGCAAGCCGCTCGAACAGCCGATCCAGCGTCGCAGCCGGGCTGCGCGAGGCACCGGGAGCCGGTGCCGCCGGATTATCCGTCGTGTCCGAATGCGGCACGGTGCCAGGCTGCGCTGGTGCGCTGTCCTGCCCCAGGGCAGCGCCTAGCCCGAACGGCAAGGCTGTCGCCAGGACAAGCGCAAGAGCAGCGGAAGGCAGACGAGGAATGCTCATGCCCACAAGATTAGGGGCTCGTGCGGTCGCGTCAAATCACGACGTGGCGAGAGGCTCATGCCAAAAAAGGTGGGCGCGCCGAGCGCGCCCACCTTCAAATCTGGAGTCAGCATCAAAACGTCGCGGCAGCGAAAGCCGCGCGCCAACTCAGCCCTGGCGCGCCTTGAAGCGCTTCTGGACCTTGTTGATGATGTAGACGCGGCCCTTGCGGCGAACCAGCTGGTTGTCGCGATGACGGGCGCGCAGCGACTTGAGCGAATTGCGGATCTTCATCGTCTCTACTCCGTCGATCCGCCTTTCGGACGAATCGGTCAAAAATTCACAGCTGCGACGCGGATCGGCGGGCGATCCTCATCGACCACTCGAACGGCGCGGCTGATGCGATGCCGGCTGTATACGGATTTTTCCGGCGATCGCAAGGGTCCAGCGTGCGAAAACCATCGAATACCCTCAGGCGATCGCGGCCAGATAACGCCGGAAGGAGCGTGCCAGCGCCGCTTTACCGTCGCCGGCGATGACCCTTCCCTCGAAGGCGCCATAGATCCTTGCGAAGGAAAAAGGCTCGAGAACCGCGGCGATCCGCCGGATCGTCGCCGCATTGACCGGAATCATGTTGGGATAGGAATAGAGCACGCTGACATAGCGGCGATCCTGCGCCACCTGCAGCACGTCGCCGCAATAGAGCGCGCCCTCCCCCTTGGCATGGTGCAGTACGGTCGCCCCAGCGAAATGGCCGCCGCAGCGCAACAGCGTCAAGGTCGGACCAAGCTTCAGGGCCTCGCCGTCCCAGAAGCGGATGGCAGGGTCCGGCTCGGTCACCCACTGCCGATCATCAGCGTGGAGATAGACCGGCACGCCGAGCGCGGCCGCCCATTCCGCCATCGCGGTGTAGTAATGCGGGTGCGAGATCGCGATGCCGATCATCGGCCCGCGCGCGCGGATCGCCTCGACCGCCTCGGGCGTCACAAGCCCGATGCAGTCCCATAGCAGGTTGCCCTCCTCCGCCTCGACCAGCAACGCCCGCTGATCGATCGCGAAGGCCGGTGCGATGCGCAGGCCAAGCACGCCATGGTCCTCGCTGCAGACGACGGAATGACCGAACGCGAGTTCGCCCGGCGTCAGCCATTCCTGGCCGTCCCAGCGCACGTATTGGCGCTCATCACGGCAGATCGGGCAAGCGTCGGGCGGGGTGTCCGTATCGGGAAATCGGGCGCCGCATTGGCGGCAGATGAAGCGCGGCATGAGCCTGTCTCCGGCTTGAACGAAGGCCGGCATCGAACGCCCCTGCATTCGGTGCCGCCAAACTATCTTCATATGAAGATACTAGCTCATCAATCTATCTTCATGTCAAGATACTCTGGCTGATGGAGAGTGCCTTGGCCGACGCTGACGAGACCCAGGATCATGTCGACCGGCTGCGCGCACAGTGGCAGCGCGAATTGCCTGATCTCGATACCGGCGCCATGGCCGTGCTGGGTCGGGCCTACCGGCTCTCCAACCTAGTTCGCCCAAGCATCGAGGCGACCTTCGCCGGATTTGGATTGGATCGCGGCGAATTCGATATCGTCTCCTCGCTCCGCCGCGCGGGCGCGCCGTTCCGCCTGACGCCGACTGAACT
This sequence comes from Allobosea sp. P1_A7, assembly GCF_056406775.1. Taxonomy (NCBI): domain Bacteria; kingdom Pseudomonadati; phylum Pseudomonadota; class Alphaproteobacteria; order Hyphomicrobiales; family Alloboseaceae; genus Allobosea; species Allobosea sp. P1_A7. The sequence goes on along the minus strand of NZ_JBFTZN010000256.1, from coordinate 3,490 downwards.
CTACACCAGCCTGATGATCGCCTCGGGCAGCCTCAGCCACCGCCTCGCTCGGCTTGAAAGGGCGGGCCTCGTCAGGCGCGTGCCGTCCGACACCGATGGAAGGAGTCTTGCCGTCGAGCTGACCGAGAGCGGACGCGCGAAGGTGGAGGCGGCTTTCCGCGCCGACATGAAAAGCGAAGCGACCTTTCTGACCCATCTCTCGCCGGAAGAACGCGGGGCCCTTGCCGCGCTGCTGCGTAAACTCAACCGGGCCATCGAGGATAATCCCGGGACGACGCAGGGGCACGGCTAGTTTCCGTCGCCCCCAAAGCCTTGTTGTTACCCGATTAACTTGTCACTCTGAGCCCCGGCGGACCGAGAAGCAGGGGAACCGAAGCACAGACCGATCCAGAACGAAGGGAGGACCACATGAAGCGCGTGACGTGTTTCACGCTTGTCGCTGCGGCTGGACTATTGGCATTTGCCACCGGCTCGGCCCAGGCCCAGACGTCCGAAATGACCTTCTTTGTCACCAGTGCCGGATCCGCGAAGGGTGCCGATCTCGGCGGCCTCGCAGGCGCCGACGCCATCTGCCAGCGTCTTGCCCAGGCGGCGGGTGCAGGCAGCAAGACCTGGCGGGCCTATCTCTCCACGCAGGCGACTGGCGGCACCACAGCCGTCAACGCGCGAGACCGCATCGGCCCAGGGCCCTGGCGCAACGCCAAGGGAGCTGTGATCGCCACCAGCGTCGCTGACCTGCATGGCGGCGCGGCCGGCTTGACCAAACAGACCGCGCTCAACGAGAAGGGCGAGCCGGTCAATGGTCGCGGCGATACACCGAACCAGCACGATATGCTCACAGGCTCCCAGGCCGACGGCACCGCCTTCGGCCCCGGCGAGGACCGGACCTGCGGCAACTACACCAAGAGCGGTACGGAGGGCGCCGTCATGCTCGGCCACCATGACCGCAGCGGCCTGGACGAATCCCCACCGGCGAAGTCGTGGAACACCTCGCATGCGTCGCGGGGAGGCTGCAGCCAGGAAGCGCTGCGCGGCACGGGGGGAGCCGGCCTGTTCTACTGCTTCGCGACGAACTGAGCCGAACGATCAGCATCGACAGATGCCCTGAAACAAGACGGCCACCCAACCGGGTGGCCGTTCGTCTGCGATGATCGCAGGCGAGCGTCATCAGGCCGTCGAAAGCTTGAGCCCGATCAGCCCGGCGACAATGAGACTGACGCTGGCGATCCGGAAGAAGGTGACGGCCTCTCCCATTACGAAAATGCCGACGAGGAAAGCTCCGACCGCACCGATTCCCGTCCAGATCGCGTAGGCCGTGCCCAGCGGCAGCGACTTCATCGCCACGGCCAGCAGGCCAAAGCTGATGATCATCGTCGCGATCGTGATCACGCTGGGCCCGAGCTTCGTGAAGCCCTCGGACTGTTTCATGGTCGACGCCCACACGACTTCGAAGACGCCTGCAAAGAGCAGATAGATCCAAGCCATTGCTGATACTCCGTCTCGTGCGGCCTCAATGGCTCGGGTGAAGGGCATCGTTGAGATACATGCAGGTGAGCATGGTGAAGATGTAGGCCTGCAGGATTGCCATCAGTACCTCCAGACCGGTGAGGGCGACCGTCATGATCAGCGGCAGCACCGCTCCAAGGATGCCAACCGCACCGAGACCGGTCATGCCGACGACAAAGCCGGCAAAGACCTTGAGCGCGATATGGCCGGCCAGCATGACCGCGAACAGGCGGATCGAATGGCTGATCGGTCGCGAGATATAGGAGACGACCTCGATCAGGACGATGATCGGCGCAAGGACGATGGGAACGCCCGACGGCAGGAACAGCCGCAGGAAGCCGAAGCCATGCTTCACGAGGCCATAGATCGTCACCGTGCAGAAGACGAGCATGGCAAGCGCGAAGGTCACGGAGATATGGCTCGTCACGGTGAACGCGAACGGCAACATTCCGATCAGATTGGCCAACAGGATGAAGATGAAGAGCGAAAAGACCAGCGGGAAGAAACGCATGCCATGCTCGCCTGCGATGCTTCTGAGCGTGTTCCGTACGAACTCGTAGAGAATTTCGCTCAGGGCCTGGGCACGGCCAGGGACAATCGCGCGGGAGCGGGTCGAGAACAGCAGAAAGCCGCTGGCGATGGCGACGATCGCGATCATGAAGGCGGATGAGTTGGTGAAGGCGATCTCCTGCCCAGCGACCTCCCCAAGGCTGAACAGCGTCTTGATTTCGAATTGCTCAATCGGGCCGGCCACGGCGAACCTCTTGCGTCATGTGGGTTGAAACGGGAACGGCCCCGCGATGCGTCGGCAGGCGCCAGGCCGTGCAGGCCAACGCTTCGACTGCGGGCGGGATACGGGACGAATCCGGACGGCGCGCATGGACGTGCCAGCGKGCGAAGCGGTTCGTCAGGTTTTGGGAAGAGGGCAGTTTCTGAGAAGAAGGCCCGGCTCGCTGATCAATCAGCAGCCTGCGGCCATGCCTGGGGCATGTCGGTTCCATTATCTCTCCCGAGACAATGGGGCCGTCCCCAGCGTTACAGATGGCACAGGTCGTCCAGTGCGGGCCGGTCTCTAGAGCGAAGTGAWTTTCACGTCAACCGGACGGGCTGGCCTTCACATTGATGACGGACAGAAAGCCGCCGCGAGCGCTAACCGGTCCGAGCGCTTCCATCGCCGAAAACACCCTGAAGCTGTTCGAATTCGGGGGTAGAGCCGGAATTTGCAGCCTGACCCGCCAAAGCCTATCGGTTCCGGCGGCCTGATGCCGCATTTCGCGCATCCGGCTGGCACCGCCTGTGGAGACAACGCCTGAGATGGACATTTTCGATCGACTGAAGTCCGCAGCAAAGGCCGACTGGACGAGCTATGTCGACCACGCCTTCGTCCGGCAAATGGCGACTGGCATGCTGCCGCAGGCCGCCTTCCGTACCTATCTGGTGCAGGATTATCTCTTCCTGATCCAGTTCGCCCGCGCCTATGCGCTCGCAATCTACAAGGGCCGCACGCTTTCCGACATGCGGGCGGCCAAGGCCGGCCTGGCAGCCATCCTCGACGTCGAGATGGACCTCCATATCCGGCTCTGCGGCCGTTGGGGGCTGCACCCCACCGAGATCGAAGCAGCACCGGAGCATGCCGCGACGATTGCCTATACCCGGTTCGTGCTGGACTGCGGCGTCTCGGGCGACCTGCTCGACCTGCATGTCGCGCTCGCCCCTTGCGTGATCGGCTATGCCGAAATCGGGCGAAACCTTACTCCCGCGGGCCCAGAAGCACTCGGGGACCATCCCTATCGCGACTGGATCGGGGAATATGCCGGCGATGCCTATCAGGAAATCGCGATGGCAGCCCGGCGCCATCTCGACGATCTCGCCGCGCGGGCGATGACGGAACGGCGCTTTGCCGAACTCACGACCCTCTTTGCCAAGGCCTCCCGTCTCGAGGCGGATTTCTGGCAAATGGCGCTGAACGACGGCACCGCATAGC
>NZ_JBFTZN010000255.1:0-8317 GCF_056406775.1 Allobosea sp. P1_A7 | reverse complement strand
GTTCATCGCGGTCCAGAACGTGCTGGAACACCACGGGATCAAGTTCCTCACCGGCGATGGCTCTACCGGGCCGAGCATCCGCTTTCCCGTCGATTATCGAGGCTAAGGCACGCGCTCCGTGCGCCTTGAGTGCMTATGGTGTGGCGCGCGGCGCATCACGTATTTCTATTATTCCGGAAATATGGATTGACCCCCCCGCTTACCCACCGCATGATCCCCGACATGATGAACACGCAGGATGCAGCCGCGAAGCTTGAGGCGCTGGGCAACCCGACCCGGCTGTCGCTCTATCGCCTCCTGGTCAGGGCCGGACATTCCGGCTTGTCCGTGGGTCAATGCCAGCAGCGGCTGGAGATCGCCGCATCGACGCTCTCTCACCATCTGAAGGGGCTCATCATCGTCGGCCTCGTCAGCCAGGAGCGTGACGGCACGACACTGATCTGTAGGGCGAATTACGGCCGCATGAACGAACTGGTCCAGTTCCTCGTCGCCGAATGCTGCGCCGATGCCGCCTGCGCCTCCGAGCAAAGCGCCGCGTGATTTTGGCGGCGCAATATTTCGATGTTTCCGGTTTAATGGGAGGACGTGAAGATGGCAGTCAGGACAGTCGCAATTATTGGAGCCGGTCCGGTCGGCCTTGCCGCGGCAGCCCATGCCCTGGAGCGCGGCCTCTCCCCGATCATCTTGGAGCGCGGCCCGGCCGCAGGACACGCCATCCGGCAATGGGCCCACGTCCCGATGTTCTCGCCCTGGGCCTTCAACATCGATCGCGCGGCCGAGCGTCTCCTTGAGGCATCCGGCTGGACGCGACCTGATCCGGATCGGTACCCGACCGGCGGAGACCTCGTTACGCTCTATGTCTCTTCCCTCGCCGAGAAGACGATCCTGCGCGATCGGATCAGGCTAAACGCCGATGTGATCTCGGTCTCCCGGGCTGGCTTCGACAAGGTGAAGACCGAGGGCCGCGAAGCGGCACCCTTCCTCATCCGCTATCGTAAGGGCGAGACGATCGCGAAACTGACTGCCAACGCGGTGATCGACACCTCTGGCACCTGGTTCTCGCCGAACCCGGCTGGCGCCGGTGGTCTCCCCGCGACCGGCGAGATCGAGGCTGTGGAGCGCATCAGCTACGGTATGCCCGATGTCCTCGGTGCCGCGCGGTCGCGCTATTCCGGCAAGCGTGTCGCCGTACTCGGCGGCGGCCACTCAGCCATCGGAACCCTCGTTGCGCTTGCGGAATTGCAGGCGACTGCTCCCGCGACCGAGATCACCTGGCTCTATCGCGGCCCGGCCCTGGCGAAGGCCTTCGGTGGCGGCGCGGCGGACCAACTGTCGGCGCGTGGCGAGCTTGGCCTGCGGATTGCCGAGTTGGTCAAGCAAGGCCGGATCCGCGCCCTGAACGGTTTCCGGCTGGATCGGATCGATCGCAATGAGTCAGGCTTACGGCTCGCCTCGGACGACGAGCGCAATCAGACAGTGATGGTCGACGAGCTCATCGTGGCAACCGGCTTCCGCCCGGAGCTGGGCCACCTGCGCGAACTGCGCGTCGAGCTCGATCCCGCGCTTGAATCCCCGCCGAGCCTGGCGCCGCTGATCGATCCCAACGTTCATTCCTGCGGAACGGTCCGCCCGCATGGCGCCGCCGAGCTCGCCCATCCGGAGCCTGGTTTCTACATCGCAGGCATGAAGTCCTACGGCCGCGCGCCGACCTTCCTGCTCGCGACGGGACATGAACAGGTCCGCTCGATCGTGGCAGAACTCGCAGGCGATCACGCCGCCGCCCAGCGCGTCGAGCTCGTCTTGCCTGAAACCGGTGTTTGCAGCGCGACGCCCGGCGGTCCGTCAGCGGCGGCATCGAGCTGCTGCGGCGGCCCGGCTCCCGCCACCGTCGAAGCCTGCTGCGCCGATGACGCGCAGGCGAAGCAATCCGGAAAGACGGGCTGCGGCTGCTCATCGCCCTCAACCGAAACCACCCGCGAGACGGCCGAAGCCTGATGTCCAGCCTGTCCCTGCCTATCCTTGCGCCGAGCGGCGGCCGCGGGCTTTCCCTCATCGCGGCTCTCGGCGTGACCCAGGTCGCCGGATACGGCGGCCTCTACTATGCCTTCGCCGTGCTGGCGCCAAAGATGACGGAAAGCTTCGGTTGGCCGCCCGAATGGACTTATGGCGGCTTCGCTATCGGCCTGCTCATCGGCGGACTGGTTGCTCCCATTGCCGGCCGCCTGATCGACCACTACGGCACCCGCGCAATGATGGCCGTGGGATCGATTCTTGCCGGTCTCTCGCTGTTGGCCCTGGCGGAGGCGCGCGGTCCGATCAGCTACGTCGCGGCCATGATCGCCCTGGAGGTCGTCTCCACGCTCGTCCTCTACGATGCCGCGTTCACGGCGCTGACGCAGGCACGCGGCCCCGGGGCCAGGCGCGCAATCAGCCAGCTCACTCTGATCGGGGGATTCGCGTCGACACTGTTCTGGCCCTTGACCACCGCCCTGCTCGGTTCCTTCGACTGGCGCGAGATCTACCGCATCTACGCTGTCGTTCAGTTCGCTTTGTGCGCACCGTTGCACCTGTTGCTGCTGCCGAGTCCGATCCACCGTGCGGCAAGCCCCTCATCGACGGCCAATAGCGCAGATGCCCYGGTCGTCGGCTACCTTGAGGGGAACGCCCGCCGCAACGCCTTCGCCCTGCTGGCCTTGGCCTTTTCGCTACAAGGCTTCGTAGTCTCGGCAATGTCGGTCCATATGCTGACCATGCTGCATGGGCTGGGACTGAGCGCGGCCGTCGCTGTCGGGATCGGCGCAATGGTCGGTCCCTCCCAGGTCGCCGGGCGTCTGGTCGAGATGCTGTTCGGCACCTCGATCGATCCCGTCACGACGGCTTGGACCTCCGCGGCCTTGATGCCCGTCGGCTTCACCCTGTTGATGACCGGCGGCACCACTGCCTCGCTCGCAGGTCTCTCCTCGATCGCCTATGGCATCAGCATGGGCCTGAGTTCGATCGTACGCGGGACCGTTCCGCTGAAGCTCTTCGGCCCCGCTGGCTACGGGGCGATGCTGGGTAAGCTCTCAGCACCGGGGCTCATCGTAAAGGCGGCGGCCCCGCTCCTCTTTGCCCTGCTGCTCGAGCGGGCCGGGCTGATGCCAAGCACCTTGCTCTTGGCCGCCCTGTCCGGGCTGTCCGCGGCGGCAATGTTCATCCTGGCGCGCAAGCTGCGCTGAACCCCRCTCCAAATTTTAGGAGGCCCTCATGCCATTGCGTGAGCTGACCGATCCATCCTCGTTTCCAGCGCTCAAGCCGGAATTCGGAATGAGGCGGCCCGCCGCCGACCTACCCGATCCGCTCGGTCATCCCCCGCGAATCCTGCTGCTCTACGGCTCACTGCGCGAGCGCTCGTTCTCGCGGCTTGCCGTCGTCGCACGCTTTCAAGCAATGGACCGGTGTGGCACCGAGCCAGATGCGTCTGGCCGGCGTTCAGAATTAACCTTGGATGGCGGTGCGGGGTAATAAAATCGAGACGACGACACCCTCGCGCTGCCAATCGTGTGAAAATGTGCCGCCGAACTGACGCGTGATGGTTGTATCGAGCAGCCTGCTGCCGAACCCAGTCCGTTCCGGCGGTGACACAATCGCGGCCCCTCCGCGCTCTTCCCATCGCAGCAACACATGGTCGTTTTCCGATTTCCATGATATCGCCACCTTGCCTTCATCCGAGGCCAAGGCCCCATATTTGATGGCGTTCGTGGCCAGTTCGTTGATGATCAGCGCGAGGCCGCTGATTGCTTCTGGCTTGACCGCCAATACCGATCCCTCCAAGCCGAACCGAAGCCCAGCCGCAGACTGATGCGGTTCAATCACCGAGCTGATGATCCGCGCAAGATCGGATGCCTCGGAGCTTAGCTCCTTCGACATGACGAGCTGGTGCGAGATCGCCAGAGCGTGCATGCGGCCTATCAAACTCTGAGAGAAATCGTTCTTGTCCTTCGCAGCCTTGGCGCCAAAGCGGATCATGGTGTTGACGAGCGCGAATAGGTTTTTGACGCGGTGGCTCATTTCGTAAGCCAAGGTCTCCTGCGCCTCGAGAGCGGAGCGTAGGCTCTCCTCACTTAGCTTCACGCGAAGCGCGATGCCAACGAACGTCGCGAGTTCCGTCGCCATGCGAGCATGGTTCGCATTGAAGTGCCCGGCGTCGTCTGAAACAATCCACAAAGTGCCCAAAGGCTTCTGGCCGATATAAAGTGGCACGAGCAGGACCTCAGGTACTTCAATTCCTGCGTCTGATATCCAAGTGTACAGGCGCTCGGCATGGCGGGTCAGAACCGGGCCATTCTCATCAAGGGTCACCCCGCACGGACTGTAATTGCGTGGGGTCGTTGCACCGTCAAAACGGGAGAGCTTTCCGCAAACGTGATGCCAGCGGAACACGCCAGGTGAGGGGCTCGGCTCCAAAAGACTGAGGCCGGACGAAACCCCGCCGGCCATTGCCATAGCAAGCTCGACAAATCGAGGGAGCACCTCGTCCGGCGTATCGACCATGCGATTGGCCAAATCTTGCAGGGCGCGCTTTTCCTTGAGATGGTCGACAGCATGCGTAACGCGGCGGGAAAGCTCGCCCGTGATGAATACGTCCTCGCGTAATTCATTCGCTCGCATGCGATGCCGCTCCTTGTCCTGCAAACCCGTTATCGAATGTGAGCTTTCGCCCCCAATAATATTTGCGGCACGTGGACACGGGACGATCAGGGCGGCTTGCGAGAGTTAGCCAATCATTTGCTATTAGCGGACAATGCGGTGTGAAGGGAATGTTGGACCGCGAGCGAGACTCGGCGGCACCTGGCGCCAGGACGCGATTACCAAGGGAGGACACGGCTCGGCACAGCGATCTAAATTAATAGGTCCTGAGCCTACGCGGTGTCCGGTTCGCCCGGCCGGATAGTCGTTTCGAGATATTGACCAGCTAGCCCGATGTCGGGGCTACCGCCCACAATACGGTTTCTGGATCAGGGTTGTGCGGGCTCCTTCGGGTTCGATGCTGCGATAGCGCCCCCCGGAATAGCGACTGCAATCGAGGGCATGACCATGCCGGATCAACTCGGCACCGACATCCTGCCCGAGCCGGTTGAAGCATAAGGGGCGCACGAGGCATCGGACAGCGCGATACTTTTTTGTCCCTCAAGTTTTTGAGGTTCTCGCATCGCCTATGCCGCGCTCCTGGCTGTACCTCTGCGACCGCCACGCGCTTCAGCCACTATTGCAACATTCACCGAGCCCGGCTGCGTCGGCACGGGTCTGTCGATCAGGCTGCGATCACCAAGCCGGAGCTGGCGCCATACGTGGAGCGCGTAAGGGCACGGGCTAGCAAGAACGTCGACAACCCGGTCTGGAGCCTGCTGGAGGGGCTCTGGCATGCCTTGGGCGGCAGGCTCAGAGCGGCCGTCCAAGGGCCGCCCATGAACGCCGTGCTGCCCAGGAGATCGTCAAGCTGACGACGTCGGTGGAGCCCAAGGAGGCTATCGAGATCGTCCTGGCAATGGTCATGATGTGGGACCAGGAACCGCGGCGCTTTCGCTCAGACTTTCGGAGCCCGCTAGTGGTGAAAATCTGACGCTTGGTACCCGCCGCGAATGGCAGAAGACGGCCCTTCTCAGACCATGGCGAAGTCCGCTTTGCGGCAAGCTCGCCAATGTCAGGTTTCGAGCGAGCACCTGATCACCGCTCTCGACCCAACTCAGACATTGAACTTGTCCCGCTATCCCGTCTGGAGCTGGAGCCATTCCAGACTCTTGCAATGTCCGCTGTTTCAGTCTCCGGCAGCGGCACCGAGTAGATAATCCTTCTGCAACTGCTGAGTGCTTGAAGGATACAGCGTCTGGCATTCCCGCCAGTAGCCGGACTTGGGCGCCCGGTTATTGGGATCGGCGCAGATCGCGGCGAGCTGCTGGGCCCGTGATTGCGAACTTTGACAACCCGACAGGATCAATCCGAGCGATAGGGCGATGCCGGTTAAGACGTAGGTCTTCATGACGTCCTTCCTTGATTGAGGTCTGGTGCTCGCCCGCTTGAGTGCGGGCAATGAATACTCGGGTTAGCGCGTCTGCTTCCGGCCCTTACCAGAGCCGAAAGCAACGCTGTGGGTTTTCTCGACTTCCCCGTGCTCTGCAACTGGTGCCGAACGGGTCAGTTTACCTTCCTGACCTCGGGCGGCTGCCACGCGCCGCTCAAGACGGACGCTTCGGGCCAATAGAGCCGCAGGATCAGCGAGAAATGTTCGGCAGGTGCCGGTATCCAGTTGGCTTCATTGTCCGCGCCCGGAGAATTTGCGCCGAGGTACAGGGTCAACGAGCCGTCCGCGGCGTATTTCAACGTCTTGTTCTTAGTGCCGAGCGAAAAGCGGTTGAGCGTATTGGGGTGGAAGAACTTTTCTTCGTTGTAGAGGGTCAACGACCAGAAGCCCTTCACCGGCGGGACCTGCCCCTTTGCGAAGGTCACGGTGTACTGGTTCTTTCCATCGAGCGCTTTCCCCTCGCTGTCGAACTCGCGCAGATTGTACTGCGTTTCCGCGGAGGTATTCTGGTACATGCTCGATTTGCTGATGGCGGTCCGGTTCAAATAATCGGTGCCCCATTCGGCGGCATTCGCCGGCACGGTCCAGCCATTGCCCATMGCCCGGCCATTGTATTGGAACTGGAAGAACGGCTCGACGAGTTCCTTCTCAGCGGCGGCGAACGAGTCGATCAGGGTCTTCTTGGTTCTCGGATTGCGATCCGCGGCGTCCCAGACGGACGCGATCCAGCGATAGAGCGCCTCCTCGCCGGGCAGCGGCGGCACCTCCCACATGACCATCCGCAACTCGTCATAATAAGTTTCCGGGTTCACCCACTTGCTCTCGCCCTTTGGCGCATTGGCTGGGGCGGGGGGCACAGGGAAATGCGGCGACTTGCTGTAATCCTTCGTCTTCACTGTGCCGGTGTACTGGCTGAGCGGATACATCACGATCTGATCGATGATCGGCTGCACGGCCGCGGAATCTTCGGGAGTGTTATCCTTGAAGACCCGCGGGACGATAAAGACGAGATCCGTGGATGAACGGATCACACCAGTGATGCCCTTGGGATACTCCCCCCTCCAGCTCGGCCCGACGATCATGTAGAAGCCGGGCACGGTCCCATACTGTTTTCCGACCCGGCCGATTTCGTCGGTGCGCTGGTCATACATCGCATAGACGTAGAAGCGCTCCCCGAAATCCGGAACCTGAATGACGGTTGGTTCCTTTTCGAGCGCGGTGAAGCCTGCCCCGTAGGCGACATCCTGGTTGGGACAGACGATGAAGGTCTGATCGGGACTGACATAGCTGGTCAGCATCTGGTTGAATCCGACCGGGGCCACCGGCACGACGCCGCCCAGGAGGCCCGGCTCAGGCGCATGGGCAAAGGCAGCACGGCGGTTGTGCGCGTTCACCATCGGATAGCCCCACATGTAGGCCATGCGTCCAACAAGCTGGACATAGGCATCCGTCATCGTGTTGCCGGGGACGGGGCCGGGAACCTCAGCCGCGGTCCGTGGGATAGGTACCTGGAGTGCTCCGGTTGCAGGCGCGGCTGTTTGGGCGCCGGCTATTGAGGGGAGCACCAGCGCGGTGCAGACCGCAGTTGCTGCAAGAAGTCCAATCCGTGGCATCAGTCGGCTCCTGGAACATTTTGGTCGTGGGGCGAACGGGGCCTCAGTGAGCGTGCGAGACTGATCGGAAAACCGATGCAGCGCTCACCTCACCAGTTCGATCTCGCTTGGGCGCCAGGCTTTGGTGAAGAACGGTTCGAGCGGGCTGTAGAGGCGCAGGATCGTGAACCAGCCCTTTCTCGGGTCGGTTTGGACCCAGTTGCCGTCACCAATGCCAGATGGCTTGCTCGGGCCGAAATAGACGGTGGTCGAACCATCGGAATTGGTTGCGGCGGCTGGTGTCGGGTAGCTCTGGCTGCCGGCGCGCGGGTAGCGCTGCGGCGTGTCGAGCATCGACCGCGTCTGATTGTCGTAGACGGTGAAGGACCAGAACTTCCCGGCCGGAATGTCCTTCGGGAGCGTGACCTTGTAGGTCTTGCTGCCGTCGAAAAACTCGCCCGCGGGATCGACGGTCTGGATCAAATACTGCGAGCCAATATCCGTCAGCCGCATGATCATTGCGGGGGTGATGAACGTGTAGCCAAAGAACATCGCCGTCCGCACGTTGAGCGTGCGCGCCCCTGTCGGCGGGTTCGGGGTGATGACGCCGGTCGCGCTGACCTCAGGCGGCGGCGTCTCCATATTGTAGCCGCCGAGGAAGAGC
>NZ_JBFTZN010000254.1:0-8335 GCF_056406775.1 Allobosea sp. P1_A7 | reverse complement strand
CATCCGAGGTACATCTTGCGGCTGCCGTCGACGTTGACCACGCCTGAGACATCGCCGCTCTCCGCAAGCGCTGTGATGAGGCAACAAGGCCGATCATCAGGAGGAGGACGCACTGAGGTGACATTGAACGGGCTCTCCGGCGCGGCATTCGGCAGCCCTGACTGGGTCAGCGAGCCCACACGGCAAACGCTCGGCCACGGAGGTTAGGCAGCGACGGCTTGCGACGCAAACGAGGGCCTTCCGAAGCAGAACTTCGGCTTCGCCTCACTGGCTGCATTCCAGGCAGCCTCGCCGAACGTGTCGAGATCGACCTTGGAGAGCCCTTGCTCCGGCATGCACGCAGGCCGGCCGATTTGGCCGGTGCACCGAGGACGTTTCAAGAGGCAGATCAGGTCGGCTTCGTGCATTCCGAGCCCATCCCAACTCTCGGCACTTCCACCCGATCAGTCCGGTTCCGATCGCTGCAGGGGTAAGGCCGCTCGGGCGCAGGAACAGGCGGCGATCCCGGACGCGCGGTCATCAAGTTGGGATGTACGGTCATGGTGCCTGGCAACGATATCCCCTTAGTTTCAATCGAAGTTTCCCCTTGTCCCACGCCCGTAGCGACTGCGGCATGCCCCAAAGCTCGCCATCGTCAGCTCCGCGATATCCGTTCGGCGATGATCCTGGCGACGTCCTTCTCGCGACCATTGCCTTCGCAACCCTCAGCTTTTGGGGCGCCAAATGTTCTTTGCGGCTAGGCTCGCTGTCATATTCATGGGCTGCGTCGGCGCATCATGGCCAATCGCGCAGGGGCAGGAACTCGACCTAAGGAGCCTGGACGAGATCCGCTCGATCGCTTCTGCGCAGTTCGAAAAGCACCGCCTGAATTCGCTTCTCTTGCAGGTGCGCATCGACGGCAAGGACGTGACGAGCCTCGCGCTTGGCGAAGCGATGACCGGCGTGCCGGCGAAGATAGATGGGCGTTTCCGCAACGGGGCCGTGGCCCTCACATATATTGCAGCGCTTGCCTTGAGACTCGCGGAGGAAGGCATCGTCGATCTCGACATGCCCATCTCGCGCTGGCTCCCTGATCTGCCCGCCTCAGGCAAGGCGACCATCCGTATGCTGGCGAACATGACGGCCGGGTATCCCGATCATGTCGCCAATGACGAAAAATTCGTGAAGCCCTTCATCGCGGATCCCTTCAGGACGTGGACGCCGCAGGATCTCATCGCGGTAAGCCTGTCCCAGGCGAGGCGCTTCGCCCCCGGAGAAAACTGGGACTATTCCCATAGCGGGTACGTCATTCTCGGGCAGGTTCTCGAGGCGGCCACGGGCAAGCCGATGCATCGCCTGATGGACGAGTACATCCTGACACCACTCAAACTTGGCGGCACCTTCGGATTCGACAACGCGACGATCCCAGAACCCGCCATCCACGCCTTCACAGCAGAGCGCGGCGTGTGGGAGGACGCGACCTACTGGAATCCGTCATGGACGTTGCCTGCCGGTGCGATCCAGGTCACGACGATTGACGACATGGCCCGCAGCTTCGACACGATCGTCGGAAGCGCTGGCTTTCTCTCCGCGCAATCGCTGAAGCAGATGATAGAGCCACGCTTGATCGGCTTCGGTGTGCCGCTCGAAGGCTGCCCAACCTGCCATAGCCTGACAAAGCGCTTCAACTATGGGCTCGGCGCCATGCTGCGCGGCGACTGGGTATTTCAAACCCCTCTTTTCGGTGGCTACGCCTCTGCCGTCGGAACCTTACCGCAGGAGCGCTCGAAAATCGGGCGTATAACCATTGCCGTGGCGGTCACCTTCACCCGCGCCTCTGTCGAGGATTGGAGTGGACGCGCTCCCAATCTTGCCGATGCGACGGTCGCTCTCATCGCCGCCAAACTGGCTCCCGAACACCCTGTTCCATTTCTCTAGGTTCCGACTGCGCTGAACGCGTGGGCTGAAGCCACAAGGGGAGTGGATTTCCTGAAGGCCGCATCGCCGTTGCCGGCGGGATGGCCGTCATCCTCCAAGCCATAATTGGCCCGCCCCGACCAATCAGCCCGCTCCGAGCGTTGTAGACGGCAAGTTCGAGCGGGAGCGAGGGCGGTCGGCGGCCTTGGACGGACGGTCATCAAGTTGAGATGCACGGTCATGGTGCTCGCCCGCGCTTTCAACTTAGCTTCAATCATAGATCCACCGTTTCCAAGGACCGCGGCGGCCGGGCTCCTGACGGGCAGCGCACAGGCGTCGCCTTCTTGGAGCTTGGTCGCCAGTTTCGGCCTGTCGTCCAGAGCAACCGTTGGGGAGCGCGGTGAAGCAATTCAGACTGGATGGTAGCGCGACACGGCCGGCGGACATGGATAGCCAGCCACCGATTGTCTCCGCCTCGCGTCACCTCGCCCTGAAGCTGAGGCTGACGTCACTGGCGCTTGGCTGCTCGACCCACAAGGAACTCTGCGCGCGCTTTGCGGCCAGCAATCGGACGACGCTGTTCGTGCCCCAGAACGCCTATAAATGGCTCAGCGGCAAGGCCGTGCCCCGCGCATCCAGCGTTTATGAGGATTGGGCGCGGGTGCTCGGCGGCATGCTGACCGCTCCGTTCCTCGCCTCGTCTTCCTTCGATGAGTTTCAGGACGCGATCAGCACCCACTTCGCCGTGCCGGAAACCGCGCTCTCGGCGCTGCGGAGCGAGGCAGGCCTACGGTCGGGCTCGCCCCCCGCCCTGACCGTAGTCGAATCGTCGGTAGCCGGGCGAAGTGGGCTGCGCCCCGGCGAGCATTGGCTGGAGGGCCTCTATCTCGCGATCTCACCGGCCTGGTCTCGCATCGAGGCGGGCCGGCTGATCATCGGGACAGTGGCAATCCACGCCGATGCCATGCAGCGCCTGCAGATCAGCTWCAGCGAAAACCTGTTCAACCGTCAGGTCCGCATGAGCGGGCAATTGCTGAGCGATGGCCGTACCGCACAGAGTGCCCTCGCCTGCTCCTACACGCAGCGGCTGTTCCTTCTGGCGCTGAACCTGCCCACCCTGCCGGCCAATCTCATCGGCGGCATTCTCAGCGGCGCGGCAGTGCATGATCCCGACGCTCGTGCCGCCGCCTGCCGCATCCTGCTTCTGAGGGCGCATGGCGACCAGGCCCAGGATCTGATCGCACGCACGGGCTATCTCGATGCGGACGGGGCACTGGTCGAGAGTGAATTGGCCGCGCTCGGCTATCGCCTCGATGCGGCAACGGTCGCACTAGGTTCCGGCATCGTTGATTTCCTGAATGCGCCTTCGTCCTCCGGCCTTTGTGAAGCGAAACTTAAAGATTTGGCACCACTTGAGCGGATCATCGATCGAATACCATCTTCTGAATTCTTACAAAAATCAGCATCATGGCATTAGATTCAAACCACCAAATCCCTGCTTCCCAGCCTCCATGGCATTTATGCCAAATATTGGCACCAAATGCCGTGTCAATGCACTTTGCCCGAAAGTGGATAACCATGAAACACTGCGGTAGTCTTGTCGCTGCGGCGCTCTTCACGCTCGCTGCCGTTCATCCTTCCAAGGCGGAAATCACAGGCGAAAGGCTTCAGGCGCTCCTGCCCGGCCTCGAGAAACAGGCTGCTGCCGGGATGAAGGAGTTCTCGGTTCCTGGCATGGCCATCGGCATCGTCTTCGACGACCGGCTCATCTACAGCAAGGGCTTCGGCGTCAAGACGATCGACAAGGCCGACCGCGTCACGCCCGACACCATTTTCCAGATCGGCTCGACGACCAAGGCGTTCCTCGCGACGTCGCTCGCCCAGGCGGTGGATGCCGGCCGGCTGAAATGGGCCGATCCCGTCATCGATCATATACCCACCTTCCAGTTGGCCGATCCATGGATCTCGCGCGATTTCCGCATCCTCGACCTCGCCGCGCAGCGCTCCGGCCTCACCCCTTACGTCAATGACGACCTGACCCTTCTCGGCTTTGACAAGCAGACGCTGATCCAGTCCCTGCGCGTCGCGCCGCAGACGGGCATCTTCCGCTCGCAGTTCGGCTATCTCAACATCCCGCACATGGTCGCCGGCGAGGTGCTGGCGAAGGTGAACGGCTCGCCAAGCTGGTACGAGTCGGTGAAGCGGACGCTGCTTGATCCCCTTGGCATGTCATCGACGACGGCTACCCTGGAAGCCATCACGCAAACCGCCGACCATGCCACCGGCCACAGATTTGCCGAGCGCCCGGTCGCAATCCCGTTCCACGCTGCCTTCCCCTACGCGTACGGCCCCGCTGGCGCCTTCAACTCCAATGTCAAGGATATGGCCCAATGGCTGCGCCTGCAGCTCGGGCGCGGGCATTTCGGAGAGAAGGCCCTGGTCTCCGAGGAGAACCTCGATGTCACCTGGACACCGCGCGTCGCGATGAGCGAGCGCGTCAGCTATGCCGTCGGCTGGGTCGTCAATGCCACGCCAAACGGGCGCGTGATCTGGCATAATGGCGGAACCCCGGGCTTCGGCGCCCATGCCGGCTTCCTGCCAGATGGCAGGACCGGCATCGTGATCCTGACCAATCTCGGCAATGCGGCCATGGCGGATGCGCTCGCGCAATGGTTTTACGACCGGGTTCTCGGCAATCCCGAGGTCGACAACATCGCGCTTGCCGCCGCCGCCATGCGGACAAACCGCGAGCTGCAGCGCAAACAGGCGGCCGCCTTCATCCCAGGGCCGCTTGCTCCCTCTGCCGGCGCACTTGTCGGGAGCTATGTCTCTCCGGTTCTCGGCACGGCAACGGTCGCCGCCGTCGACGGAAAACTGCAGATGACTCTCGAAAAGACCGACGCGGTCGCTTTGCTCGTGTCCAGCAAGGATGATCCGAACCTGTTTTCGGCGCACCTCATGGCGACGGCTGGCTATGAGCCGATCGTGGCCATCGCCGGCAATATTCCCTTCACCCAGATCCGGTTCGAGCGCGACAGTTCCGGCAGCATCGCCGAACTCCGCTGGCTGTCTCCGGAACTGCCGCACGTCTTCACACGCCAGCCTGGCCAATAGGCCTGAACCCTTCCGCGCCATTCCAAGGACGAGCCCATGAGCACCCTCTCCCACAAGCTGGCCCGGACTTCGTTGGTCCTGGCCCTGAGCATGGCTGCCGCTGCGGCTTACGCGGCCCCGGTCACTGCTCCCTCTCAGGCCATGAGCGAGCAGCGGCATATCGTGCCAGCCGGCGACATGTTTCGCGGGATCATCGATTTCCTGGGCGATCAGGACAATTACGTTCACGACGATCACTACGACTGGCAGCGTTACCGGGACACGACGTCCCGGAAGGAGCGCATCCGCGATTRCTATCAAATGCAGCAGGAAGCGCAGAAGGACTACTGGCGTCACCAGAAGGAGGCGCAAAAGCAGATGATCAAGCAGCAGCGTGGCTGGTAAGACCTGACGACCGCTCCATCATCCGGGGAGCGGCATTAAGCTTACGCCGCCTCGCGTTGGACCGATCCAGCGCGAGGCGGCGACTATGCCCAACCAGGGCCGTGGTTCCAGGGCAGGCCGGACGCCTGAGCCCATCGACAGCCGAACCCGACGCGCCGGAAGCCTTGGTCTTGAAGTGCGAAGACATTCGGCTTCGTGCCGCGTGCCCCCCAGAACCCGACGTCCGGGTTTGCGGAGAGCAAGGTCAGCGATGCCATTCCGCGGCGAGAGACCCCGCTGGCGCACGCCGCAGCCGATCCGCTTCGCTCAATCTTGCCGCTGAGCACCGCCCGCAATGGTAACGACCCCTGTCGTCACCGTGCGTAGCTTCCAGCCCTCGGATCGGGACCCCGCGAGGTTGAGACGCCCGGCCATGAAATGCAGCCGCTTGGTATCCTCGCTCTTCGAGGTGCAGAAACGGTCCTGAAGGTAGAACGGCGGCATCGCCTGGTAGAAGAGCGTCGCCTCGATGGCAGCTGGCTTACCGTCGATCTCCGGCAGGGCGATGCGATAGAGCGTCGCGTCGCCGCCACCCTCCCGATAGTCGGGATCGTCACCGACCTGCACAGGTCCGGCCTCGTCAGCCAGTTCCGGGCCGGCGCCGAGGGAGGCCGCGAGCTTCACCCGGTCATCGCGCCCGAGATAGCCCCTCGGCAGCAGGCGATTGTCCTTCACATTCGAGCAGATCGACAGAAAGCTCGTGGTCAACTGCCCCGCGGGCTGGGAGCCGATGCCACACTGGGCCGGCCCGGACAGCGGGGGGCTCGAAACCAGCTCCTGATAGATTTGGACCTGATCTTGCCGGGTGATCACCTCCCGATGCGGCTGATGCGCGAGCGGATCGAGTCTGGCCGAGCAATCGGCATTCCACCAGACTTCGCCGGCGACGGGCGCGCCCATCCCGTCGGTGATGACGCCGAGTGCGTCAGTGCGCCCCGAAGCCCAGATCGCCTTGCCGCCGGCGTCGAGCACCTTGAACGCGATGAAGGCGCGCCGGAAGCCGACGCCGCTCGGGAATTTGTGCCCAGTTTTGTTGGTGACACGTACCGACGCCTCCAGCGCCGATTCAGTCATCCTGACGCTTTCGACGGCGATCGCGGCGGTGCGTTCCGCAGCCTGGTGGTCGATCGCCTTCTCGGTGAAGAGCAGTGGATCGACGCCTTTCTTCGTCAGCATCGGATCCTGCGTCCGGATTCCCATCAGCTCCGGGAACTGCTGCGCCATCTTGATCAGGAACGAGTTCAAACCGACCAGCACATGGCTGGCGAAGCCGGAGCGCACGGGCAGGTCGATCTCCTCGGGCGGCAAGGTGTGCTCCGCCTGGGGGAAATTTGAATACTCCTGGATGCTGGCAATCTTGCTGCGATACGGGTGTCCGTCCGCATCGCGGCTGGGCATGTGACAGCCCTGGCAGGTTTCGGGGCTTTTGCCGGCGCCGAATGGCAGCGCCCCGTCGGGCGAGTGGCCGGTGCGGAAGTCGCTGAACGCCCATTCCGCATAGGTCGTCTGCTCGTAGGTGTGTCCGATGACCTTGCCCTTGTCGAGCACAGGCAGGTGAACGGTGTGGCAGCTGCCACAAACCTCTGAGCTCTTGATGGCGGGGTTTTGCACCGGCGTCATGCCGAGTGCATTCTCCATCGGCTTCGCCTTGGGGCCCTCGAATGGCCCCTTCATCTCGGTCATCGCGCCCATCAGGAAGCTGCCGGTGAAGGTCCTGGCGAAGCCGGTATTCTCGGGATTGAGCCGTTCCTGGCGCTCCTCGACGCAACTGTTCTGCGGCTGCGCCTTGACCCGGCTCCGTTCGGCCTCGCTCAGCGCCATGGCGTGACAGGTTGTGCAGGAGACGCCGTCGCGGGCGAGCGCACCGTGCCGGGCCTCCAGGCCGGAGTGACCGGCGGGCCAGGGCGTGGCGGCGACGGCGGCACGTGAGAACGAGGAGCAGCCCTTGCCCGTTGCTTTCTCGTCGATCTTCAACTGCCGCTGCCCCATCACGCCATGGCAGCCGAGGCAGGTATCCTGCACGAGCTCGGCGGCTTCGGGATGGAAGGTCTCCGTCTCGCTTGCGAGCTGGGCGAAGAAGACCGGGTCGCGTCCGGCCAGGCCCATGGGCGACGAACTCCAGGTGCCATAGGGCGAAAGATTGAGGAAGCGGCCGTCCGGCCCCGGCAGCGTCATGTCGAAATGCAACCCGGTTGACCCGGCATCGTGGCAGCCGAGGCACTGGTCCGAGGTCAGGAACTGCTGCTGGGCCTCGCGCCGGTTCGCACTGGCCCACACCACGTCATAGGTCTGGGATGGCATCCGCATCACCTTGTCTGCGGTCGGATGCGGAAACGGGATGCCGTAGAAAGTGGTGAACTCGGGCGCAGGGCTTTCGCGGGCCGGAGCGCCGAGCAGCGTGATGTCGTCGGATTCCTGCACGATGCGCAGGTGGTTGAGCATCGCGGACAGGTCGTCATGAGCTTSGGCGGAGCGGTCGGTGAAAGCATTCTGGCTCAGGAAGACCAGCGGGCGCCCGGGCTCGCCCTTGATGTTCTTCAGGTCARCGAAGGTCGCGTTGGCCTTGGCACTGGCGTGGCAGTTCACGCAGTACTGACCGAAACCCATGTTCGGGTAGCCGTTTCCGGGCCCCGCCGGCCAATCGGGCTTCCAGTCGCTCCAGCCGAACCAGCCCCAGAACCAGCCGTCATGCGAGGCCTTCGCGTCGCGCACCATCACGGCCGCACCGCTCGTCGGCAGCAGCCGCAGCGGATCGACATCGCGGCACAATGCGGCAGGCGCCGGGAACATCTCCTTGATCATCATCGCCCCGTCAGGCACKGGGGGCTCCGTTGTCMCCTCATGGGCCTGCGTCCGGTTGGCCTTCAGCCAGCCGAACATTTCCGGCGAGTACCAGATGACC
>NZ_JBFTZN010000253.1:0-8344 GCF_056406775.1 Allobosea sp. P1_A7 | reverse complement strand
CTACAGCGGACATGACCATGGAAAGCGACCACCGACTATCTTGAAATGTCTCGGCCTGTCGGCGGGACACTCTTATCATCAGGGACATGACCAAAGAATGGGCGAAGATGTTGACGACACTTGCGAGCGCGCCGACGGCCAGTTGAACCAACATCCCCAACGTCCGTTGCCCGACAGCCCTCCAGCAAAGCATAGAGATAACGGCGAGGGCCTAAACTGCCTACGTGATCGCATCCGAACTCTTGACTGAATAAGAAGCTCAATTCTTCAAGTTACTGGGCCAGGGGTCCGGGCACTGGTCGGCGATATCGACCAAGAAATGGCGGCAGCGTTTTTGACGCGCCTTGGCTTCGATTACGACTCTCAGATCGCGGTGCGACATCGAGCCCCGTGTTTCGTGGAGCGTCGCCCGACTAAGGCGATCCTCGGTTTCTACCGCGCCGAATGGCTTGTGATGGTCGTAACGTCGGTCGCGCTGGCGTCTTGGGTTGCGATTTAAGCACTATGATGGGATCGACACCATGGTGGCCGTCCGGCTTATCGGCACGCCGCAGCCCGGCTTTGCCCTGCACCGGCTGACCTAGGGCGGCGGCGATGAGGGGAGGTCGATGCGGAACGCTATGACCTCCGCATGACCCGGGTCCGGCGGGTGTAAGTGAGCCTCGCCTCTGAGCCAAAAGGGTTCAGAGCGTCAAGGTAGGCGTCACCTCGCTCGAAGATTCTCGGCCGATACCAATGGCCGCCGGGCCTGACTCAGGAGGTCTTTTCCGTGTTCCGGTTCGCTGATTCCGTGGACCGCGCCGCTCAGACCCGAACTGGTCAACGTTATGTGATCCCGGCCATTGCCCCAAAGCAATACATTAGGTTCGAAGCGGTCAATGATGGAGAATCTTGGATAGAAACCGCGCCGCCCGCTCGCTGGCGGGTTTGTCGAAGAAGTCGGCTGTGTTGGCGTCCTCTACAATCGCTCCCGCATCCATGAACAGCACGCGGTCGGCGACGCGGCGGGCGAAACCCATTTCGTGCGTGACGACGATCATCGTCATGCCCTCCTTGGCGAGCTCGGTCATGACATCGAGCACCTCGTTGATCATCTCGGGGTCGAGGGCAGAGGTCGGCTCGTCGAAGAGCATCGCGATCGGATCGAGCGCCAGTGCGCGGGCGATGGCGACGCGCTGCTGTTGGCCGCCGGAGAGCGTGGCCGGGAAGCGGTTGGCCTGGGCCTTGAGGCCGACGCGGTCGAGCAACTCGAGCGCGCGGGCGCGGGCGGCGTCCTCGCTGCGTTTCAGGACATGTCGCTGGGCCAGGCAGATGTTCTCGGTCACGTTCATATGAGGGTAGAGCTCGAAGGACTGGAAGACCATGCCGATGCGGGAGCGCAGCCTCGACAGGTTGGTCTTGGGATCGCCGACCGAGGTGCCGTCGACGGTGATCACACCCTTCTGGAAGGGCTCAAGCCCGTTGATGCATTTGATCAGCGTGCTCTTGCCGGAGCCCGAAGGGCCGCAGACCACAACGACCTCACCCTTCTCGATCTTGGTCGCGCAATCGTCGAGAACCTGGGTCGCCCCGTACCATTTGCTGACATGTTCCAGGGTGATCACCGGACAATCCTTCGTTCCAGCAGGCCGACAGCCTGCGAGGCGGTCCAGCAAATGACGAAAAAGACGACGGCGACGAGGATGTACATCTCGGTCAGCCGGTTATCGCGGCCGCCGATGAGGTCGGCCGCGGTGAGGAAGTCCCGGAGGCCGATGACGTAGACCAGCGAGGTACTCTTGAAGACATTGATCGATTGCATCAGCAGCACCGGCGTCATCGCCCGGACGGCCTGGGGCAGTACGACGAGCCGCATGCACTGAGCCTGGGTTAGGCCGCTGGCAAGCCCGGCCATGACCTGGCCGCGGCGGACGCCCTCAATGCCAGAGCGGATGATCTCGCAAAAATAGGCGCCCTCGAACAGGATGAAGCCGATCACAGCCGAGTAGAAGCCGCCGACGGGATGACCGACCGCGATCGGCACCAGGAAATAGAACCAGAATATCAGCAGCACGAGCGGCAGGGAGCGCAGCAGGTCGACATAGGCGCCAGCGATGAAACCGAGCACCCGTGAACGCGACAGGCGCATCACAGCGAGCACGACGCCGAGCGTGAGGCCGCCGATGATGCCCAGCGCGGTCAAGAGCAGCGTGACCTGCATGCCTTCCCAGAGCAAAGGCAGGGCGTTGACGATGACCTTGAAATCAAACGAGCCCATCAGCGCGCTCCCGTCCCGAGCGTGCCCGGCAGCCGCGCGCGCACCCCGACGCGCCGCATCAGGAATGCGATGAGGAAGCTGATCGTGGCATAGATCAGGCTGGCGGCCGCGAAGGCCTCGATCGACTGGTAGGTGTAGTCGGCGACGGCGCGGGTGCGGGCGGTGAGTTCCAGTACGCCGATGGTGAGCGCCAGCGAGGAGTTCTTGAAGACGTTGAGGAATTCGTTGGTCAGCGCCGGGATCGTCAGCCGGAAGGCGAGGGGCAGCAGGATCAGGCGGTAGACCTGGGACAGGGTCAGCCCGGTGGCAAGGCCGGCGCTGGCCTGGCCGCGGCCGGCGGCGCCGATGCCGGCGCGGACCTGCTCGGCGACGCGGCAGGCGGTGTAGAGACCGAGGCTGATCATCGCCATCGTGAGTTCGGGGTGGGGCAGGTCACGCTTCAGCCAGCGCCCCCAATCGCGCGGCAGCAGTTCCGGCAGTACGAAATAGAACAGGAATATCTGCACGAGCAGCGGAACATTGCGGAAGATCTCGACATAAGTCGCTCCAATGGCGCGGGCGACCGGCGAGGGCAGTGTGCGCATGGTGCCGATCACCGAGCCGAGCGCGAGCCCGATGGTCCAGGCGACGAGCGAGACGAGCACCGTCCAGCCGAGGCCGGTCAGGATCCAGCCGATATAGGGATCGGCGAACAGCACCGACCAGTTCCAGTTATAGCGCATGCGCGTCGTTTCAGGCCGTTAGCATGCCTTCGGAGCGAGTTGCGCCCGAATGGCGGGAGGAGAGGGCTTTTCAGCCGGGGAAGGCGACGGAGCGCTTTCCGGGTATGGACCCCGAAAGCGCTCCAGAGCAGTTCAATCCGGATAGTTCTGCATCGACATCAGCAGCTTTAGATCGGCACTCAGCGGCTGGCCGATGGTCGACATCCACTTGGTGTAGACCTGCTCCCACTCGCCGCTGCGGTAGAGGTTCGCGAGCACCTTGTTGCCGAGCGAGCGGAAGGCAGAATCGTCGCGGCGAATGACGATCGCATAGGGGTCGAAGGAGAGCAGGCGGCCGACGACGGCGTAGTCGGCGGGGTTCTTCGACTTGGCGATCAGGCCGTATTCGACGACCTCATCCGTCATGTGCGCGTCGGTGCGGTCGGTCTCCAGAGCGATCCAGCCCTGCGGCTGGTCCTTGGTCGAGAGGACCTTGATGCCGAGATTGAGCTTCTGATTGAGTTCGTTCAGCACCTTCTCGTTGGTCGTGCCCTGGTTGGCCGAGACGACCTTGCCCTTGAGATCCTCGATTTCCTTGATGCCGCTGTTCTTCTTCACCAGCAGGCGGTTGCCGGTGACGAACATGGTGTTGAGAAAGTCGACCTGCTGCTGGCGCGAGAAGGTGTTGGTCGTCGTGGCGCAGACAAGGTCGACGGTGCCGTTGACGAGCAACGGAGTACGGGTCTGTCCGTTTACGGCCTGGTACTTGACCGTGAGGCTGTCCATCTTCAGCTCTGCCTTTACCGCGTCGGCGATCTTGTTGCAGATGTCGATGGAGTAGCCCTGCGGTTTGCCGTCGGCGCCGAAATAGGCGAAGGGCGGCGAATCCTCGTTATGGCCGATGATGATCGTGCCGCTGTCCTTGATCTTCTTCAGCGTGCCGTAGAGCGCCTGGGCGGAGGCGCTTCCGGTGACGATGGCAAAAACGGCGCCAATTATGGCGCTGCCAATGGCGGTCTTCTTGAGCATGACACTCCCCTCTTCGTTCAAATCGTTTTGACGAGCTTGCGGCAGATCTCGGCTAGCGTCTCGTAGTCGCCGATCTCGTTGTAGGCGTGGGCAGAGACGCGCACCCAGATGCCGCTCGGATGCGCGTGGAGCGGCGCATCGGTGGCAAATTCATCAAGGAGGCGGCCGCGCAGCGCGGTGGCGCGGTCCTTGGTGAAGGGGCCGGTCTCGATTGGCAGCCGGACCATGGCCATGGCCGTCTCGTGCCCGGCATTGCCATAGGTGCTGCCGAGACGCTCGGCGAGTAGTTCGCCGGCTTGGCAGGCGAGGCCGATGTTGCGCTGGCGCAGCGCCTTGCCGCCGAGGCGCTCGTGGAAGGCGAGTGCCGCCTCGACGGCGAGCTGGGCGGTGGCGTCGYGCGTGCCGGTCCAGTCGAATTCGGTAAGGTAGCCGCCCCGGAAGCCGTGCGAGATCGTGGTCGGGTGCAGGCCGGCCTGCCGGTCGCTGCGGGTCCAGAGGAAGGCGCAACCCTTCGGGGCCGCGAGCCATTTATGGCAGTTGCCGACATAGTAGTCGGGGTCGATGGCGCTCAGGTCGACCTCGACCTGGCCCGGGCCGTGTGCGCCGTCGACCAGCAGGGGCACGCCAGCCCCGCGGCACGCGCGGGCGATCTCGGCGACAGGCAGGACGAGTGCGCTCGGCGAGGTGACGTGGTCGATGATCGCGATGCGGGTCCGCGCCGTCAGGCCTGCGATGAAGCGTCCGGCGAAGCCCATTGGGTTGGCTTCGGGAAACGGCAGTTCCGCCACGACGATGCGGGCGCCGCTGCGCTCGGCGACGTAGCGGGCGGTGTTGGCGACGGCGCCATAGGCCTGGCCGTGCAGCAGGATCTCGTCGCCGGGCTTGAGGTCGAGCGAGCGCAGGACGGCGTTGCAGCCGGTGGTGGCGTTGTCGACAAAGATGACGTCCTGGCCCTCGGCATTGAGGAAGGCGGCCAGAGCGGTGGCGCTCGCCCGCAGCGCCTTGGGCAGGATGCCGCGCATGAAGAAGCTCGGTTGCTCCTCCATTTTGTCGCGCCAAGCGGCCTGCGCCGCGAGCACGACCTTCGGGGTCGCGCCGAAGGCGCCGTGATTGACGGTCAGCTTGGACCAGTCAAGCGGCCATTCATGGCGAATGGCCTGGCCGAGGGCGATCGAAGAGGCGCCGTGCATGTCAGGAGGTTCTCGTCAGTGCGGTGGCCTGATGGCCGGCGAGGGAGAGATTAACAGCAGCCTCGGCATGGAGCGCTGTTGTGTCGAACACAGGCAGGTCGCTATCGGCCTGCGAGAGCAGCAGGTCGAGCTCGGTACAGCCGAGAATGACGCCATCGGCACCACGTGTACGGGCCACTTCTATGATGGCGCGGCAGCGCGCCTTGGAGGCGGGCTCGACCACACCCTGGCAGAGCTCGCGATAGATGATGTCGTGGACGGCGCGCTCGTCCTCCGGCTCGGGCCGGATCAGGTCGAGCCCGTGCCGCTCGAGCATGCGGCCGCGATAGAACGGCTCTTCCAAGGTGAAGCGCGTTGCCAGCAGCAGCGGGCGGCGGCTCGGCGTGCGCTTGATCGCAGCTGCGGCAATGTCGGCGATATGGATGATCGGGATCGAGATCGCGGCGGCGACCTCGTCGGCGAGTTTGTGCATGGTATTGGTGCAGATCACCAACATGTCGGCGCCGGCGCGTTCGAGCGCGCTTGCGCCCTCGATCATGATCCGCAGCAGTGCCTGCCAGTCGCCAGCAGCCTGCTTGGCAGCGACATCCTGAAACTCCGCCGACCAGAGTACGACCTTGGCCGAATGCAGCCCGCCTAGGCGGGCGCGCACGCCCTCGTTGATGAGTTTATAGTAGACGGCCGAGCTTTCCCAACTCATGCCGCCAAGCAGTCCGATTGTCTGCATAGACCCGCCTTTTAGGAGACGATGCAATGACGCTGGTTAGCCCCGCAAGTTGATTGTATGKCAGACAATCACATTTGAAACGAATGCGTCACTCCGAAGCGAGCATGTGGTTTCCAGAACTCGAACCCGGTCGGCCGGTCTACCGCGCCATCGCGGAGGCCATTGCGCAGGACGTTGCGCGAGGCCGCCTCGCCACCGGCGACAAGCTGCCGCCCCAGCGCGATCTGGCAAGGGCGCTCGCGCTCAACCTGTCGAGCGTGACCAAGGCCTACAAGCTCGCCTTTGAGCTCGGGCTGGTCAATGGCGAGACCGGGCGTGGCACCTTCATCCGGGCCGGCGATGCTTCGCGCATCCCATGGCCCTCGGGCGAGAACAGCGTCAGCATCGACTTCGCCTCAAACTTCCCGATGCCGCTCGATCCGTCCGAGGACGTGGTGAAGCTCTGTCAGGATATGGCGCGCTACGATGTCGGTGAGCGGCTATTCGAGTATGTGGCGCGCGGTGCGGTTAATGATGACCTCTCGCCGGCGGCGCTCTGGCTGGAGGGGCTCGGCGTGCCCACCCGGCAGGACGGCATCCTGCTGACTTCGGGCGCGATCAACGGCGTCTTCGCGTGCTTGCTGGCGCTGGCCAAGGCGGGCGAGACCGTGCTGTGCGAGGAGCTGACCTCGCCTGGTTTGGTCAGTTGCGCGCGGATGATGGGCCTGAAGCTCGTCGGCGTGCCGATGGACCGCGACGGCATGAAGATCGACGCCTTCGAGCGTATTGCAACCGAGACCGGCGCGCGCCTCGCCGTGCTCAACCCGACCCTGCACAATCCGACGCTGACCGACCTTTCGCCCGAGCGACGCGAGCGCCTTGCCGCCTTCGCGCTGCGTTCGGGGATCATGATCGTCGAGGACGAGGTCTATGCGCCGCTGCTCGGCACGCCTCCCAGGCCGCTCGCGGCGCTGGCGCCGGACGCCGTCTGYTACGTCACGAGCTTCTMCAAGGCGGTGCTGCCCGGCCTGCGCATCGGCTACATCTCTGCGCCACCGTTAATCGCCGAGCGGCTGCGCAACGCCATCCGGGTGAGTACCTGGATGCCGTCGCCGATGCTGGCGAGCCTGGCCTCGCGCTGGGTCAAGGACGACACGGCGACGCGGCTGATCGCCAAGCGGCGCGCAGCCGGGCGGGAGCGGATCGATCTGGCGCGGCGGGTGTTGCGCGGGCACGCGCTGGCCTCGCGCGATGACGGCCTGCATGTCTGGCTCAGCCTGCCGCAGCCTTGGCGCGGCGACGAGTTCGCGACCTATGCCAGAGCGCGCGGGCTGACGGTGATGCCGTCGCAGGATCTTGCCGCGAACTCGACGAGCGGCGTTCAGGCGCTTCGCCTGAGTCTAGGTGCTGAGCCCAGCCTAGAACGTCTCGAACAAGGGCTTTCGCGGATCGACCGTATCTTGCGCGGGCGGGAATGAGCGACTTCCTTGCAGGTCTATTTCAGCAAGTACTGAAGCGGCGTCATCATCGACTTCGGCTCGACCTCCTGGATGGCGGGCCAGGGCGGCATGGTCGCCTATACGGCCAGCAAATCGGGCGTGATCGGCCTGACGCGCTCGCTGGCGCGAGATTACGGTCCCTACAATATTCGTGTGAACGCGATTGCGCCCGGCTGGATCATGACAGAGCGCCAGATCGAGAAATGGCTGACGCCGGAGAGCGAGGCCGAGTTGATGCAGAGGCAATGCCTTAAGCGCAGATTGGCTCCGGGCGAACTGGCGAAATTCACAGTATTCCTCGCCTCGGACGAGGCGTCAGCATGTACCGCGCAGCATTATATCGTGGACGGGGGATGGGTCTAGGCTGTAGGGCCCGGACTCGTGTGGCCGGGTTGTTTTGAGGCGTCCGATGCGCCGGAGCATGTTGACGCCTGCATTTGCTACGGCGAAGGGCTCCGGGAGCAATCGCAATTCGTAGGGTTGCTCAAGGCGTGATTTGTTCAACTGATCGGCGGCGCTGGCGGCGGCCCGCATCTGTTCGTCCCGCCCCGGTCCCGTCGCT
The DNA here is from genome assembly GCF_056406775.1 of Allobosea sp. P1_A7. Classification (NCBI taxonomy): domain Bacteria; kingdom Pseudomonadati; phylum Pseudomonadota; class Alphaproteobacteria; order Hyphomicrobiales; family Alloboseaceae; genus Allobosea; species Allobosea sp. P1_A7. The sequence goes on along the minus strand of NZ_JBFTZN010000253.1, from coordinate 400 downwards.
CCGCCCTCTCTCACCCATCTGCATCGTCTGCGCGCCATGGCGTACTGGTGTACTGGAAAGCCTTGGCCGGTGTCGCCGCTAACGTGACGACGCCAAGATGCGACCACTTCTTGGTATTGGTGATCGCCACAAAGCAGCGCGACTTCGCCTCGGACCTCTTTACCGGTGCGATCCTGGGGGAATAGATCCCCTGCAATCGACGTTTTCAACAAAATGCGAATCGGCTGTTGACACCCGAAACTTGGTTCGCCTAAACACTGCTCATCGAGACGGCGCCGCCGCTGGCGGGGCCGCTCTACTGCGCTTCATGAGAGCTTCGGGCCTTGTAGCCGAGAGATCGGTTGGCCTGCTTGTCTTTGTTAGACGCACCGCTGTTTGAAAACTGAAGACAGAAAGAGAA
>NZ_JBFTZN010000252.1:0-14767 GCF_056406775.1 Allobosea sp. P1_A7 | reverse complement strand
ATCGCAGCGACGGCGGCGCCCGAAGCGTTCGGCCAGCATCTCGCTCACCGAGCCCTCGACGAGAATTGCGATACCGATGCGGGCGCCGAGCATCACGCCGGCGACCGCCAGCGGCCAGGACAGCGCCATCAGCGAGCCAGCCGTGACGCCCTGCCCGATGGTGCAGCCGCCGGCGAGAATGCCGCCGAATCCCATCAGCGCACCGCCCGCCAGATGGCGGCGCATCTCGTGGTGATCGTCGAAGGCCTCCCAGCGGAACTCGCGATCGTAGAGCGCCGAGGCAAAGGCTCCGAGCATCACCCCCAGAATGGTGCCGACCCCGAAATCGAGGAACCCGATGGGGTGGGTCAGGACCGCGTAGAGCGCCCGGCCGATTGGCGAGACGAAGGTCAGGCTCTGCGGGCGCGGAAACGCGGCGAATTCGTCGATCGCCACACCTGTCGCCCACCAGCCTGCAACGACGCCGAACCCCAGCGTCAGCCCGGCCAGCAGCAGCCGCGGCGAACGCCGCAACCGAGGGTCAGCGAGCACAGCCAGTATCAGCACCAGGGCGGCGACGAGAACGATGGCAAGCCGCCAGTCGCCGAGACCGAACCAGGCGAGCAGTGAAGGCAGATCACCCTGCACTCCACCAGGTATCGGCAGGGCGACCGTCTCGAGCACATCGATTCGAAAGGAAGCCAGCATGCCGCGGAGCGTGGCATAGGCGACGGCACCGAAGACCATCATCACGATCAGGCTGCGCAGGTCGCCGCTGCCGAGACGAACGAGAGAGCCAAAGCCGCAGGTGCCGACCAGCGCCATGCCGATCCCGAAGACCGTGCTGCCGAGCAGGATCGAGAGCCAGGGCAGGGCCGAAGGCACATAGGTCGAGAGCCGGGGCGAAAGCCAGCCGAAGCCGACCAGAAGCTGCGTGCCCACGAGCGCAACGGCGAGCGCAAGCCCGAAGATGCGCAGGCGGCGCGTATCGCCACCCATCCAGGCGTCCTCGATCGCCCCGAAGGAGCAGAGCCGGGCACGCCGGGCAGTGAAGCCGCAAGCCGCGCCGATGACGACGCCGATCAGCGTCACGGCCCAGGTCGGCAGAGGTTCCATGATCGTCAGACGCCCCTGCCGGCCCCCATTTCAATCACGCAAGCGGTCCGTGCTCTCGGGACGGTTGCAGAAGATGTCGTAGATCACCGAGATGACCTGACGCACATCGTCATTGGCGAGGCTGTAATAGATCGCCTTGCCGTCGCGGCGGGTGGTGACCAACTGGTCGAGCCGCAGCCGCGCCAACTGCTGCGAAACCATCGGCTGGCGCAGCGAGAGGATGTTCTCAAGTTCCGTTACGGTGCGCTCGCGCTCGGCCAGCAGACAGAGCAGCAGGAGCCGGTTTTCGTGGGACAGGGCCTTCAGGAAATCGCTGGCCTTGCGGGCCTTGCGCATCAATTGATCGAGCTCGGCCGAGAATTCGGCACCGTCGCGCAGCTCGGCTTCAAGGGCCTTGGAGACAATCGCGCTCATTTTCGTTCCATTGTCGCGGACTGGCCGCGGGTTCGATGGCTGGGACTGTCCATGCCAGCAAGCATCTTGCCAAGCAAACCCCAGAATGCGTCGTCGCCGATATAGCCGGTGATCCGGCCGACCTCGCGCCCTTCATCCATCAGGACGAAGGTCGGCGTGAAGCGGACCGGTGCAGCAAGTCCAGGCTCATCAGCGCGGGTGGAACCGAGATCGACCCGCCTCAGCGGTGCTGCCTTGCCCTCCGGCGTGTTGGCATAGACAGGCGCGACCTCCCGGTCCCAGCGGGCGCACCAGATGCAGCCGTCGCGTTCAAACATCACCAGCTCTGCCGCCCGCAACGGCAGGGTGACAAGCGCCAGCCCCACCAGTGCTGCGAGGCCGGCATGCCAGCTCAGCCATTTCGCGATTGCTTTCATCCGACAAACATAGTCGTATTCATATGTTTAAACAATTGGCGGGTTGAACCTTGTTCGACATCTCGATCGCAGGGGCTTTCGCAGCAGGTCTGCTCTCCTTCCTGAGCCCCTGCGTGCTGCCCCTGGTGCCGCCGTATCTCTGCTTCCTCGCGGGTGTCGGCATCGGCGAATTGTCCGGCTCGGACGGCGCGCTGACGGCCGCGCAGCGTCGCCGCATCATCGCCATGGCCGCCGTTTTCGTGCTCGGTTTCGCCACCGTCTTCGTCGCACTCGGCGCCACCGCCTCGACCATCGGGACCTGGATCACCGCGCATTTCGACACGCTGTCCATCGCCGCCGGTGCAATCATCCTGGTCATGGGCCTGCATTTTCTCGGATGGCTGCGGATTCCTCTGCTCTACCGGGAGGCCCGTTTCCAGACATCCGCACGTCCCGCCGGCCTGCTCGGCGCCTATCTCGTCGGGCTTGCCTTCGCGTTCGGCTGGACGCCCTGCGTCGGGCCTGTGCTGGCGACGGTGCTGATGGTCGCGGGCGCCGAGGGCAGCGCCTCGCGCGGCGCGCTTCTGCTCGCATCCTATGCGCTCGGCATCGGCCTGCCCTTTCTGCTGGCGGCGGTCTTTGCCGGTCCCTTCCTGACCTGGCTCTCCCGCTTCCGCCGGCACATGGCCGTCATCGAGAAGACGATGGGCGCCGCACTCGTCGTGACAGGCTTGCTGTTCATCACCGGAATGATGCCGGCGCTCGCCGGCTGGCTGCTACAGACCATCCCGATCCTCGGCACGATCGGCTGAAGGGAGAGTTTCCATGCTGACCCGACGCAGGCTTCTCGGCTCTGCCCTCGCCGTCTCCTTCGCGCCTCAGACCCTCGCCGCCGCCAGACTCGGCGAGGACGGGCTCTACCAGCAGGACTGGTATCTCGAGAGCTTCCTCGACCTTTCCGAAGACATCGAGAGCGCGACCCGCAACGGCAAGCGCCTCGCGATCATGTGGGGTCTCAAGGGCTGCCCGGCCTGCCGGCGAATGCATGAGGTACATCTCGCCGATCCCAAGATCGAAGGTTACATCAAGGCCAATTTCGAGGTGCTGCACCTCAACCATATCGGCGCCCGCGAGGTCACCGATTTCGACGGACGCAAACTGGGCGAGAAGGCGCTGGGCGAGGCCTATGGCGTGCGCTTCACTCCGACGATCCAGTTCATGCCCGAGAGCGCGGAAGGACTTGGCCAACGCAAGCCGCAAGCCCGCGAGGTCGCCCGCATGCCGGGACTGCTCGAACCACGCGATTTCCTCGCCATGTTCCGCTTTGTGCGGGAGAAGGGCTATGAGACAGCGCCCTTCCCGGAGTGGCTGAAGCGGCAAGGCGCCTGACGTTGGTCACCTCCAAACGCAATCATCCCGGCCACGGAAGAACCGAGGCCGGGATGACGTTTACTGCCGCTGGGCCTTGCCGCTACTTGTTCACCGGCGATTCCGGGTCGAACAGATAGGCCATCACGTCCTTGATCTGCTGTTCGCTCAGCACCTTGTTGGTGCCGAAGCGGGGCATGTTCGAACAGGGCACCACGGCCTGTGAATTATAGATCTTCGTGTAGGCGTCCTTGATCGCCTCGGCGTCGTATTTCCGGTCCTTGCCATAGGCGGCGAGGCTCGGGCCGAGCGTGCCGTAGCTCAGCTCCTTGGGATCGAGCTGGTGGCAGGCGAAGCAGTTGCCRCCGGCAATAGTGTCCGGTGGATCGGAGAACTGACCGCCGCGGCCGTTATTGGCGACCTTGTAGCCTTCCTTCCAGTTGCCGAGGAATTTGCCGTCGGCGGGATAGCTGACCCTGGCGAGTTCGCGCTTGGTGATGGCCTCCGCATCCGCGGACGAAACCTGATTGCGATGGACGTTGCACGCCGCCAGCGATTCATCCGGCGTGATGCGCGCCTGCCATTCCGCCGGCGCCTTGCCGAAAGTGGACTTCACATAGGCCTCGATCGTCGCCTGGCTGGGCTTGGCCGGCTTGTCCTGCGCAAGGGCTGRCGCACAGAGCACGAAGCTGCCCAGGGCGAGGGAGGCGAAAGCTGATCTGATCATCGGTTCAGTCCCCTCAGCGCTTGATCGAAGGCACATTGAGTTCACCGCCGGCCGCCTGCTTGTTCAGGAAGACGGTGAGCGCGGTCAGACTATCCGAGCCAAAATCCGGCACCGGCCAGCGCTGCTGCCGATAACAGTCCCAAAGGCGGTGCTGCATCGTGCGAAGCGCGCTCTGGGAGACCCGATAGGTCGGCCAGGTCGCCATCGTCGCCTGGGCAGCGGCCCCCGGCACGGACAGGTTGGGCAGGCCCTGAAGGCGGATGCGCTTGCCTTCCTCGGCGTGGCAGGTGGCGCAGGAGAAGTCCATCACGCCGCCGCGGCGATAGAACAGCTCCTCGCCGACAGCCGCCATTTCAAGTTCCTTGGCGTGCTTGAGCTGCGGCTCGAGCTTCATGCCGTTCGACTTGTTGGCGATGAAAGCCGTCAGGTCCTCGAGATCGGATGCCTTTCCCGGAGAGGAGAAGCGTCGCGACAGCACGTCCTTGGTGTCGAGCCCCTGGACCTTGTCCATGCACCAGAGCAGGCGCTGCTCCAGATCCATGACCTTGTCGGCATCCGCGAAATGGCGCGGCAGCCGCGCATAGGCTCCCTCCAGCTTGCCGGCGCCCTCGCCGAGATCGCAACCTTCCAGCGAGACATTCTTGGTGCCGCGCTTCGTCGTCCAGATCTCTTCGCCGCGATCGACTGCGAGATAACCCGGGTTGGAGAATGGGTCCGAGAGCATCTGGCGATAGCGCTCGATCTCCTTCTCGCTATCGTCCTGCGGCGGCGATTGTGCGGTCAGATGCCCGGCCGCGAGCGTCATGGCCGCGGCAAGAACTGCCGCGCCGATCACAGTGAGCTTCATGCCCTGCCCTTTCGTTTCCCCAGCCGGCCGCTTCATGCGACCTTCATTCCCGGCTTTCTTGATTTGAAAGCCTTTACATTCACAAAAAACAATATCACGATATGTCGAAATGATGTGCGACGGACGGTCGCGTCGTCAAGAGCTAACCAGAATAATTCCAGGGAGGATGTCCGAATGGATTTTCAGCAAGCGGGGCTGTCGCGCCGTCACGCTCTCAAGGCGGGTGCCTTCGCCGCCGTGGCCAGCCTTCTCGGCGCCAAGCTCGCCTTCGCGGATGAAAAGACGGTCGCGGACGAACTGAAGAAGCTCTATGGCGACAAGCCCTTCGCCACGGGCAAGATCAAGCTCGATGTTCCCGAAATCGCCGAGAACGGCCTGGTCGTCCCGATCAATATCGAGATCGAAAGCCCGATGACGGACGCCGACTACGTCAAGGCCGTGCATGTCTATGCCGACGGCAACCCGCTTCCCGGCATCGTCAGCTACAGCTTCACGCCAGCCTGCGGCAAGGCCTCGGCCGCGACCCGCATGCGCCTCGCCCAGACCCAGAACATCGTCTGCGTCGCCGAGATGTCGAACGGCGCGCTGCATATGGCCAAGGCCAATGTGAAGGTCACGATCGGCGGTTGCGGCGGCTGAGACCTGCGCGTTCCAGCCCCGACAACGACAAGATCACGGTGAGGATACCCCATGAGCACCAAGCCCACCCCGCGGGTCCGCGTTCCCGCCAAGGCCGCCGCAGGCGAGATGATCGAGATCAAGACGCTGATCTCGCACGAGATGGAATCCGGCCAGCGCAAGGACGCCAAGGGCGAGACGATTCCGCGTAAGATCATCAACAAGTTCAGCGCGAGCTTCAACGGCAAGCCGGTTTTCTCCGCCGATTGGCATCCCGCRATTTCGGCCAACCCGTACCAGTCCTTCTTCTTCAAGGCGACGGAATCGGGTGAATTCACCTTCACCTGGAAGGATGATGACGGTTCCGAATACACCGCCAAGAACAAGCTGACGGTCGGCTGATGTCTCGCCGGCCGCGACCCGGCCGGTTGCTCGCATCGAACGGACAAGCGGGGCGAAACGTCCCCGCATGAGGGCGGCTGCGCGCCGCCCAAGGGTGGATCATGATCTCACGGCGCGATTTTCTTCAGGCAACATCGGCTGCTGCGGCCATCACGCTGGCTTCCGGATTGGGCCCGCTCGGCCGCGCAGCCGCGCAGCAGCGCCTGTCCCAGGCCGACATCCTGCGCTTCGACCCGCTCGGCACCGTGACGCTTCTCTACGTCACCGATATCCACGCCCAGCTCGTGCCGCTGCATTTCCGCGAACCCTCGATCAATCTCGGCGTCGGCGAGGCCAAGGGTCAGCCGCCGCACCTGACCGACGCGGAGTTCCGGGAGCATTTCAAGATCGCCACGGGCTCGGCCGACGCCTTTGCCCTGACCTCCGACGACTTCACCTCGCTTGCCCGTCAGTACGGCCGGATGGGCGGGCTCGACCGCATCGCGACGCTGGTCAAGGCGATCCGCGCCGAACGCGGAGACGATAAGGTTCTGCTGCTTCCGCGGAGAGCGCATCCTTTGCATTCCTCGCCCAGAACATTCGCGACAAGGAGTGGAACGAACCCGTCTTCAAGCCGCGCAAGGTCTTCGAAAAGGGCGGCGTCAAGGTTGCGGTGATTGGCCAGGCGCTGCCGCGTACCGCCATCGCCAATCCGCGCTGGATGTTCCCTGACTGGGAGTTCGGCATCCGCGAGGAGGAGATCCAGAAACAGGTCGAGGAGGCCCGTGCCGAGGGCGCAGCCATCGTCGTGCTGCTCTCGCATGACGGTTTCGACGTCGATAGGAAACTGGCCGCGCGGGTCAAGGGCCTCGACATCATCCTGACCGCCCACACCCATGACGCGATGCCCGGTGTGGTGCGCGTCGGCAATACCGCCCTCGTCGCCAGCGGCTCGCATGGCAAGTTCCTGTCGCGGCTCGACATCGCGGTGAAGGACGGCAAGGTCGCCGATATCCGCTTCAAGCTGATGCCGGTCTTCTCCGAAGCGATCACCCCCGATACCGAAATGGCGGCGCTGGTCAGGAAGCTCCGCGAGCCCTTCGCCGCCGACCTMGCCCGCGAGATCGGACGGACCGAGTCGCTGCTCTACCGGCGCGGCAACTTCAACGGCACCTTCGACGACCTGATCTGCGACGCCATGATGAGCCAGCGCGACGCCGAGATCGCACTCTCCCCCGGCTTCCGCTGGGGCGGGACGCTGCTTCCCGGCGAGCCGATCACCTGGGAGGCGATCACCAACGCGACCGCGATCACCTATCCCAACTGCTACCGCATGGAGATGACCGGCGCCCAGCTCAAGGAGATCCTCGAGGACGTCGCCGACAATATCTTCCACCCCGATCCCTATTTCCAGGGCGGCGGCGACATGGTCCGCATCGGCGGCATGGGCTACGCCATCGATATCGGCAAGCCGATGGGCAGCCGCATCTCCGGGCTGACGCATCTGAAATCCGGCAAGCCGATCGATGCGTCCCGGAAATACGTCGTCGCCGGCTGGGCCAGCGTCAACGAGGGCACGCAAGGGCCGCCGATCTGGGACGTGGTCCGCGACCATGTCGCCCGCACCAAGACCGTTTCGATCACGCCAAACGACGCCGTCAAGGTGACCGGCGCCTGACCCGCGCCATCCTCCCTGAACCCTCCCAATCCAGAGGAATCTGCCGCCATGACCTCCCCCCGCAACCGCGAAAGCCTGAGCAGGCGCCGCTTCCTCGGCGCGGCCGGAATGGCTGGCGCGGGGCTGGCCGCCTCGGCTACCGGTGCCCGCGCCGGGGCTCCCGACCCGCTGATCACCGACGTCCAGGACTGGAACCGCTATCTCGGCGAAGGCGTCGACAAGCGGCCCTACGGAATGCCCTCGCGCCATGAGAAACATGTCATGCGCCGGGACGTCTCCTGGCTGACGGCATCCCCGGAATCCTCGGTCAACTTCACGCCACTCCATGAACTCGACGGCATCATCACGCCGTCCGGCCTGTGCTTCGAGCGCCATCACGGCGGCATCGCCGATATCGAGCCGGCCAATCACCGCCTGATGATCCACGGCCTGGTCGAAAAGCCGCTGGTCTTCACCATGGAGGACATCCGGCGTATGCCGCGGCAGAACCGCGTTTACTTCCTCGAATGCGCCGCCAATTCCGGCATGGAATGGCGCGGCGCGCAGCTCAATGGCTGCCAGTTCACCCACGGCATGGTCCATAACGTCATGTATACGGGCGTGCCGCTGAAGGCCCTGCTCGAAGAAGCGGGTGTGAAGTCGACCGCCAAATGGCTGATGCTGGAAGGTGCGGATTCCTCCGGCATGAACCGTTCGCTCCCGCTCGAGAAGGCGCTGGGTGACGTGCTCATCGCCTTCGCCATGAACGGCGAGGCGCTGCGGCCCGAGCAGGGCTATCCGCTGCGCGCCGTCATCCCCGGCTGGGAAGGCAATCTCTGGGTCAAGTGGCTGCGCCGCATCGAAGTCGGCGACAAACCCTGGATGGCGCGCGAGGAAACCTCGAAATATACCGACCTTCTTGCGGATGGCCGCTCGCGCCGCTTCACCTTCATCATGGACGCCAAATCCGTGGTGACCAATCCCTCGCCGCAGGCGCCGCTGAAGCACAAGGGGCGCAATGTGCTGTCCGGGCTGGCCTGGTCGGGACGCGGCACGATCAAGCGTGTCGACGTCACGCTCGACGGCGGCAAGAACTGGCAGAGTGCCCGCATCGACGGCCCCGTTCTCGATAAGTCGCTGACCCGCTTCTATGTCGATTTCGACTGGGCCGGCCAGGAACTGCTGATCCAGTCCCGCGCCATGGATTCCACCGGCTATGTCCAGCCGACCAAGGACGAGCTGCGCAAGGTGCGCGGCGTCAATTCCATCTACCACAATAACGGCATTCAGACCTGGCTCGTCCGGGCGAATGGGGAGACCGAGAATGTCGAGATCGCCTAAGCTCGCCCTGCTTGCGGGTTTCGCGGCGCTCGCCGTCGTCGCAGCCGGCCCGTTGATCGCGCAACCTCAGAAGCAGGCCCAGCCCAAGCCCGTGCCGCATGCCGCCGGCCAGCCCGCGCACGCGAAACTCAATCTCGGCCGCCTGGCGCTGCCGGAAGAGATCAAGGCCTGGGACATCGACGTGCGGCCCGACGGCATGGGCCTGCCGCCCGGCAAGGGCACGGTGAAGCAGGGCGACGAGATCTTCCAGACGCAATGCGCGAGCTGCCATGGCGAGTTCGGGCAGGGCAATGGCCGCTGGCCCGTGCTGGCAGGCGGCCAGGGCAGCCTGACCTCGGACCGTCCGGAGAAGACGATCGGCTCGTTCTGGCCCGATCTCTCCACCGTCTACGACTACATCCGCCGCGCCATGCCCTATGGCAATGCGCAGTCGCTCTCACCGGACGAGATCTACGCCCTGACAGCCTATCTGCTCTACCTCAACGACATCGTGAAGGACGAGGAGTTCGAGCTGTCCGATAAGAATTTCACCAGCGTCAAACTTCCGAACGCGTCGACCTTCTATGACGATGACCGCGAAACCACCGAGAAGGCGTTCTGGGGCAAGGAGCCTTGCATGAAGGACTGCAAGGCCGAGGTAAAGATCACCGGGCGGGCCGCCGTGCTGGATGTGACGCCCGATTCCAAGACCGCCCCCAAGGTGGATTGATGGGGACAGGCTGCGCCACCGCAAAGTGCGCATCCCGGGTGGCCCTGGCCGCCCTGGTCGGTTTTGCGGCGCTGATCCCCGTGATGTCCTGCGCACAGGCGGCCGGCGATCGCGCGCTCGGCGAGTATCTTTCGTCGGAATGCACCGCCTGCCACCAGACCAGCGGGCGCCATGATGGAGGAATTCCTGCCATCGTCGGCGTCCCCGTCGACCAGTTCATCGCACTGATGAACAGCTACAGGGACCGGCAGCGAGAGAACCAGGTGATGCGCACCATCGCCGGGCGCCTGAGCCAGGAAGAGGTCGAGGCGCTGGCAAGCTATTACGGCAGCCTCAAACCAGCTCCATAGACCGGAAGCCGGCGAAACCCGAGGGAGGGCCAAATGTCACATTCATTAGCGGACGCCACTCGTCGCAGCATGCTTCTCGCAGCGGCCTCCGGCCTTGCCGCAGCAGCAACACCAGCAGGGGCAGCGCCGCGTGACCTCAAGCTGACCGACCTTCAGAAGGAAGCCGATGTCGCCTGTGTCTATCATTGTGATTTCGGCGATCCGCAGCGCTTCGTTCAGATGCTGACCAACATCGCAAACCATTACTCTGCCTATGGTGCCGATCCGTTCGCCCTGCAGTTGGTCGTCGTCGCGCATGGACAGGGCGTGAAGTTCTTCCTGAACGACCTTACCGACACCAGCTGGCGCGACGAGGCCATGGTGCCCAAGATTTTCGAGCGGATCGAGGATGTCGCAAAGAACGGTCTCAAGGTTCATCTCTGCGAGATCACCTTCGATCGGCTGAAGCTCGACAAGGCCAAGGCGCGCGATGCCGCGTTTATCAGCTTCGTGCCGTCGGGCGTGGCAGCCGTGGCTGCGCTGCAGGCCAAGGGCTTTGGCTACATGAAGGTTGGATAGGCCCGCAGAAGGCCTGCCGGGATCAGGGATCACCGGGTTCACTGACGATAATGGGGAGAGAGAGATGCTGATCGATCGCCGTTCACTGGTTCTGTCCGGGCTGGCGCTCTCCGGAGCGACGACCCTTGGCGCCCCCGCAGTGCTTGGCCAGGCGAAGCCGCGCGTCGTCGTGGTCGGTGGCGGCGCGGGCGGTGCGACTGCAGCCCGCTACATCGCCAAGGACAGCAATGGCGCCATTGCGGTGACGCTGGTCGAGGAGAATGAGCGCTACCAGACCTGCTTTCACTCCAACCTCTTTATCGGCGGGTTCAAGAGCTATGACGAGCTCGTCCATGGCTATGACGCGCTGACGAAGAACAACGGCATCACGCTTGCGCGCGCCCGCGCCACCGCGATCGACCGCGACAAGAAAGAGGTCGTGCTCTCCACCGGCGAGCGCCTGCCCTATGATCGGCTCGTGCTCTCCCCTGGCATCGACCTCAAATATGATTCCGTCCCGGGCTGGTCGAAGGAGGCCGAGGAAGCGATGCCGCATGGCTGGAAGCCCGGCCGCCAGACCCGGCTGATCAAGGAGCGGCTCGATGCGGTGCCGGATGGCGGCCTGATCGTGATGATCACCCCGCCCAATCCCTATCGCTGCCCGCCAGGTCCCTATGAGCGTGCCTCGATGTTCGCCCATGTCCTGATGCAGACCGGGCGCAAGCAGGCGAAGATCGTCATCCTCGATCCGAAGGAGAGCTTCTCCAAGCAGGGCGTCTTCCAACCCGACTGGGAGAAACGCTACGGCACGATGATCGAGTGGCTCGGCCCCAAGGTGCATGACGGCATCAAGTCGGTCGATCCCAAGACCAACACCGTGGTGACCGGCTTCGAAACCTACAAGAACTGTGCCTTCGTCAATGTCATCCCGGCCCAGATGGCGGGCGCGATCGCGCGCGAGGCTGGACTTGCGCCCGCCGGCGGCTATTGCGCCATCGATCCCGCGACGATGAAGTCGGCAGCCGATCCCGCCATCTTCGTCCTCGGCGATGCCTGCATCGCTGGCGACATGCCGAAATCCGCCTTCTCGGCCAACAGCCAGGCCAAGGTCGCGGCCATGGTCATCCGCGGCGAATTGTCCGGGTCGCGCACCTTCCCGCCGCGCTACGTCAACACCTGCTGGAGCCTGGTCGACACCGACGACGCCATCAAGGTTGGCGGTCGATATGAGCCGAAAGACGGCAAAATCGCCGCTGTCGAGACCTTTGTCTCGCAGCCCGACGAGAGCGACGAGCTGCGCAAGCAGACCCAGGCCGAGAACATCGGCTGGTATGCCGGCATCACCGCCGACATGTTCACGTGATTGGCCCAGGCGCCGATTAGAAGCATTCTGAATTTCCCGCCGCGCGATTCCGTGCGGCCCGCTGCCGATGAAGGAACCATGATGAAAGCGATTGCCTGCGCCACGATCCTGATCGCTGCCGCGATCTTCGGGAATTCAGCCCAAGCCCAGGACGTCGCCGCCGGCGAGCGCTCCTGGAACAAGTGCCGCGCCTGCCACCAGCTTGGCGAAAGTGCCAAGAATACGGTGGGGCCCATCCTGAACGGTCTCTTCGGTCGGCATTCCGGCTCCGTCGAGGGCTACAGCTACTCCAACGCCAACAAGAACTCCGGCATCACCTGGGACGAGACCGTCTTCGCCGAGTACATCAAGGATCCGCGGGCCAAGATCCCCGGCACCAAGATGGTCTTCGCCGGCATCAAGAACGAACAGGAGATCAAGGATCTCACCGCCTTCCTCAAGCAGTACGACAAGGACGGCAAGAAGATGTGAGCTGAGGCCAGCCTCGATCAGGCCGGCCCACGCCTGCGCGACGACGGGATCAGCCCTGTCGTCGCGTTGCTTGTTCCGTCAGGCGTATTTTGGCATGAGCGCTCGCAAGCGTTCCGAGCCCGGAACGGATTCTCTGCTCGCAAGCCAAGGCTCCCGCCATGTCGGACACGAAGCGCCCCCGCATTGCCATCACCTACTGCACACAGTGCAACTGGCTGCTGCGATCGGCCTGGATGGCCCAGGAACTGCTCTCGACCTTCGGCCCCGATCTTGGCGAAGTCGCGCTCCTGCCGGGTACAGGCGGGACCTTCCAGATCCATTATGACGACGTGCTGATCTGGGACCGCAAGAATGATGGCGGCTTCCCCGACGTGAAGGCGCTGAAGCAGCGCGTGCGGGATCGCCTCGACCCCGGCCGCGACCTCGGCCATCTCGACCAGAGCCACGGCTGAGCGATCCTGCTCGAGCGAGCCTCACGATCCCGGCGCCCGGCCGGGTATCACCTGTCGGGCGCGCTCTTCCTCTGCCCCGCCCTACCGACCGGAGCCTGGCAAGTTGAAGCTCAGGACCGCGAGCTCTGTCCTGTTATGCGCACCGAGCTTGCGCATGACATTGCGGACATGAACCTTGACGGTGCTTTCCTTCAGGTCGAGCTMATAGGCGATCACCTTGTTCGCCTTTCCATGCTGCACGGCCTCGAGCACTGCCGCCTGCCTGGGTGTGAACATCTGCCGGGGCCCGACCGGGTCTCCCGGCTTGCCGGCGCGACGCGACAACAGACTCCCCGACGGAATGAACACTCCGCCCGAACGCACCAGGCTCATCGCGCCGCGTGCCACGTCGAGGCTAAGCGTTGTCGGGATATAGCCTTTCGCGCCGGTCGCGATGGCCTCCAGCATCTCGTCGACGTCCTCGGTATCCGAAAGCAGAACCAGCGAGACATCGCCATCCGCGGCAAGCTCCTCGATCTCCCGCTCGATCTCCTTGCGGCAGCGCGGACCGCTCACATAGCGCAAAACCACCGTTCCCGGTCTCGGCGGGCTCGACCGCTCGCGACGCCATTCCGCCAGCGACGAAAACGTCTCGACCTCGTAATCACGACTTTGAGAGAGCAGGGATGAAGCCAGGCAATCACGGATCAATTGCCTGGCTTCGATGATGACGATGGCGGCAGGCTGCTCTCGGAGACGCGAAATCTCTTCGGCTCCCGAGCGAGTCAAGGATGGCCGCCGATCGGCCATGAGCGGCAGATTCTCATGTATATTTTCGAATATCATAACAATATCCTCGAATTAAAAGCGCATCGCCCCATAATTTTGCCAGAAATAAGTCTAAAAGGAGAACTGCCGCCGCTTTCTCCATGTATTAAATTTTACATCAATTCTAAGCCGGCCAAAGAAAATTATTCGGCGAACCAAACAAATGTTACCTTTTCAGCTCACCCTCTAGGACAAAAAATCGTGAAGACCTCATCAGAGGACTGTCTCTGCCTCTGCACCATTGACGGAGAGACCAGCCATACGGCGTAGCCGCTCCATGTCGTAAATGCTGAACTGGCCGGTCGCGAAGGACATCACCCRCTCAGCCTGCAGGAATTGCATGACGCGATGCAGGTGAACCCCGGTGACTCCGCAAGCCTCCGCCAGGTGGCGTTTCCCGAGCGGCGTCTTGAAGCCCCCGTCATGCATCAGCCCCCGGATCTGCAGGCGATCGTGCAACGTCACGACGAAATGGGCGAGCGCACGAGACGTCCGCCCCGCACCGAGCGCGGTCAGCGAATCCACGAGGCGGCGGCGCCCGGCAACCGCAGCACGCGTGATACTCCGCATGAAGCTCTCGTGCCGGAACATCTCGTCGACTCTCGCAGCAGCGAAACTGCACAGCATGACGGGGGTCAGGGCAATGATGGTGCTCTCTGAGGGGCCCGCCATCACCGTATCGAGACCGATCAGATCCCCGGGGAGGAGGATGGCGACGAGCTGACGCTCGCCGGACCCCAGAGCCCGGTACTCTGCAGCCCAACCGGAGAACAGCGTGAACAGGCCCGGCCGCGCGCCTCGTTCCAGGATCACGCTACCGGCTTCCGCAAACCTTTGCCCCTGCTTGAACTCTTCCAGGGTCGTAGCATCCGCATCCGACACGCCATGGAGCGCGGGGATCTGCCGCAACGGGCATGTCAGGCACCACACGCGTTCCCGCGCGACGCCCGCATGGTTCGATGCCACGGCCGACTGGATGCGATGCATAACCCCCCTCCGCCAAGGCCGCGCGATGGCCCGAAGGGTTAACTTATGTTAACCGCCAATCCCCGATAAGCTGCATTTGTCGGACCCAGTTTCAAACGTTTCATTGTACTTTGGCGCCCCAAAGGACTCCCCCACCGGGAAACTGCGCGTGGTGACGATCAATGGCTTCACGCATCGGCCGCGTGGACGTGCCGCTCCTCGCAGCACCGGATAAGAGCGGAAGCGACCCGCGCCAGCTGGGGTGCGAC
>NZ_JBFTZN010000251.1:0-10776 GCF_056406775.1 Allobosea sp. P1_A7 | reverse complement strand
TCACAGGACTGACCATGCCGCTGCCCGCCTCCCGTCCCCGGCCGGAGGCCGGTCTGTCCTCTTCGAGCGCGGAGCAGGCCTGATGGGCATCACCATCGAAACCGTCGACCCGGACGCGGCTCTCCCGGCGAGCAGCGATGTCGTCATGATTGGTGGCGGCATTATCGGGATCATGACCGCGCTCTTCCTGGCCAGGGACGGGATTTCCGTCACGGTCTGCGAAAAGGGCGAGGTCGGCCATGAGCAGTCCGGCCGAAATTGGGGCTGGGTCCGGATCATGGGCCGCGACCCCGGCGAGATCCCGCTCGGGCTGGAAAGCATGCGGCTCTGGTCGGAGATGGACAAGCTCGTCGGCGGCGATACCGGCTTCACCCGCTCAGGCATCGCCTATGTCGCCGATACGCCCGCTGCACTCGCCCAGCATGAGGCCTGGCTCGACCATGCCAGGCAATATCAGCTTGACTCCCGGCTCCTCAGTTCGCGCGAGATCGAGAGCGTTCTGCCCGGCTGCAAGCGCGCCTTTACCGGTGCCCTGTTCACGCCGAGCGATGCGCGGGCCGAGCCGCAGAAAGCTGTGCCTGCCATGGCGCGTGCGCTGCGCCGGCGTGGTGGCACCGTCCTGACACGGTGTGCGGTGCGCGGCATCGAGACCAAGGCCGGCCGGGTCAGTGCTGTGGTGACGGAGCGCGGCACGATCGCCTGCTCACAGGTCGTGCTGGCCGGCGGCGCGTGGTCGCGGCTCTTCCTCGGCAATCTCGGTATCGATTTTCCGCAGCTCAAGGTGCTCGGTTCGGTGCTGCGCACCCAACCGCTGGACGGTCCTCCGCCCTATGCCGTCGGCGCCTCGGATTTCGCCTTCCGCAAGCGCCAGGACGGCGGCTACACCGTCGCCCATCGTGGCGCCAGCACAGCCGAGATCGTGCCGGACTCCTTCCGCCTTTTTGCCGATTTCCTGCCCTCGCTGGTGAAGCAGCGGCAGGAACTTCGATTGCGCCTGAGCCGGCGCTTCCTGGACGAAGCGCGGACGCCGCGACGCTGGGGGCTCGACGAAGTGACGCCTTTCGAGCGCATGCGCGTGCTTGATCCGCCCCCCTCGACGGCGATCCTGGACGAGGCGAAAGCCAACCTGATCAAGGCGTTTCCGGCCTTTGGGGGAATGAAGGTCGCGCAGGCATGGGGCGGCTTCATCGATGCGACGCCCGATGCCGTCCCGGTGATCGGCGAAGTGCCGCGCCTGCCCGGCTTCTTCATCGCCAGCGGCTTCTCCGGCCATGGTTTCGGCATCGGCCCCGGTGCGGGGCGGCTCGTCGCCGACCTCATCAGGGGGGCGACGCCGATGATCGACACCAAACCCTTCCGGCTCGAGCGTTTCGCCCGACTGGAGCGCACGACGCGCGTGGCGTGAACCCATCGTCAGGCGTCAATCCGGCCCTATGCCCGGACTGACAGAACCCGGCTGGGGGAATCCGAGGCCCCCAGCCGTTGCAGTAACCTTTTGTATTTGCCCCGGTTTTCCAAAAAATCGCAATCCATTTTTCGGGCCGATGCCTTAGCCCAGTGCCGTCTCTTCCATCGAATAGGCCGAGAAGAAGTTCGTGCCGCCGGGCAGGCCCTTGAAGCCGGTGACATCCTTGACCATGCCATAGCCCTGCGAGCGCCAGGCCAGGCCGACCAGCGGCGCCTGCTCCAGCGCAAGCCTTTCGAGTTCGGCATAGATCGCTTTGCGCTTGGCGATATCGAACTCGGCGCGGCCCTTGGCAAAGAGCGCGTGAATCTCCGGTGTCGGCAGGCCGAAGCTGCGCGAGATATTGGCCGGCAATTCGCCGTCGAGCAGCGGGGCGAGCCCGTCGGGGTCATTATTGTCGGCGGTCGTACCCTGGACGCAGAATTCGTAGCGCCCCTTGCCGCCGAGATCGACACGCTGTGCCCAGTCCGGCAGGTTGAGCTTCACATCGATGCCGATCTCGCCGAGCTGAGCCTGCACCACCTCGGCAGTCGATTTGTGCATGCCATATTGCGCCGTCGAGAGCAGCGTGCAGGAAAAGCCCTTCGGCACGCCGGCTTCCGCCATCAGCTTCTTCGCCCGGTCGGGATCATAGCTCCAGAACTTCGCGCGGCCGGCATCATAGTAAGGGCTCGTCTCCGGAATCGGGATCCCTTGCAGGGGTGTGCCGCGCCCGTAGAAGGCGGCCTGGACGATCTCCTCACGGCGGATCGCGAAACCCACGGCCTGACGCAGCCGCGCATCCTTGAAGGGGCCGGTCGTGCCGTTGAAATTCAGGCCCATGAAGGGGCCATTGGCGGCGTCGAGCTTGAGGCGCGGATCCTTCTCGATCGCAGCCATATGTTGCCAGGGCACATATTCGATCAGGTCGATATCGCCGGCCTGCAGCCCCGCCACCCGGAGCTTCATCACGATGCGGACGGTGCGTGGATCGGGCGTCTCGATCTTCTCGATGCCGCCGAACTCGGATTTCAGGAATGCTGTCGAATTCGGCAGGGCAATCTGTTCGAGCGTCCATTTCACATCGTCGGCCGTGACCGGCTTGCCGTTGTGAAAGCTCGCCTGCCTGAGCTTGAAGACCCATCCGGTCTCGCCGTCCTGCGTCCAGGATTCCGCCAGTTCGGGTCGAACCTCGCCCCTTTCGTCAAAGCCAGTGAGGCCTCGGAAGATCAGCAGCTTGACCGTCAGCGCGGCGGTGCCGGTGTGGACCCAGGGCTGCAGGCTCGGCGGAAAGCTCGACAGCCCGAAGCGCAGGATCTTCTTTGGTGATGCTTGCGCGAAGGCGGAGCCTTTGAGCAGCGGCAGGCTCGCTCCAGCGGCAAGAAGGGCACGGCGCGAAATCATCGTCATCGGAGATCCCCTTATCATCGGCCTTCGAGGCAGCATGGATTGGTGTATACCAATCTGTCAATTCATCATTTGGCTCACGGTTGGCGCATCGTCTCCAGCCTGTTTTCYGTGGTGCTACGCCGATGGATGGAGGCCCGGCGATGGTGTTGCTTACCAAAAACCGCTCGGCGAAAAGATTGCTTCGGCAATCAACGGACTGGGGCAAGATTAGTGCTCCACTCACCTCGACGAGGACGGGGCGTGGCCGGCCGAGCGCAAGGGCCCTGCGCTCGCGTCGCACCACACGTTCCGCCTCTCGCGACGCCCTTGACAGCCTCATATCGCTTCGATGGTATATACCAATCTTGCCTGCCTTGAGCCGGCGAGGCGATTGACCGAGCTGCGCCTTAAGGGAGAAGCCCCGTGAGTGAGATCATCAAAGTCAAATCCGGGAGCAAATACGAGGAGCTGAACAGCTATTCGCGGGTGGTGGTCGCCGGCGACTTGATTTTCGTCTCCAATACGGCGGGGCGGAATTACAAGACCCGCGCCATCGCAAGCGATGCCCGCGGCCAGGCTGAGCAGGCCTTCAGCAATATCGAGGGTGCGCTAGCGGCGGTCGACGCCTCGCTGAAGGACGTGGTCGCGATCAAGGTGTACGTGCCTGATATAGCCGACATGGAGCAGGTCAACGACGTGGTCGGCCGCAAGTTCAGGKGGATCGATCCGGCCAACACCACGACCTGTACGCCGCTCGGCCAGCCCGAACTGAAGGTCGAGTTCGAGATCACCGCCTATAAGCGCCGCAACCCCGGCGAAGCCGAAAAGCGGATCAGCGTCGACCTCTCCTGAGCCGAGGCGCTGCCATGCCGGATGTCGTTATCGTCGGAGGCGGGATCAGCGGCGTCGCGGCCTCTTACGAGATCGCCCGTGCCGGCCATTCCGTGACGCTCTTCGAAGCACGCCACCTGGCGTCGATGGCCTCGGGCTGGACCCTCGGCGGCGTCCGGCAATCCGGGCGCGATCCGGCCGAACTTCCGCTCGCCAGGGCCGCCGTTGAACGCTGGGGCGGGCTCGACACGGAACTTGATGCAGCGACGGGTTATCGCCGTCGCGGCAATCTGCGCCTTGCCCGGACCGAGGCTGAAGTCGAAACCATCCGCGAACTGGTGGTGCAGCAGCGGCGCCTCGGTCTCGAGATCGACTATCTGCCCGACAACGCGGCGATCCGTACGGTCGCGCCGGCAATCGGCCCGTCGATCCTCGCGGCCTCCTTCTGCCCTGGCGACGGCCATGCCGATCCGGTTCCCACTGTCCGTGCCTTTGCGGCAGCGGCGTCCCGTCACGGCGCTACCATCCGCGAGGATGTGACGGTCCGCGCAGTGACACGCTCCGGCTCCAGGGTCACCGGCATCGAGACGATGAGCGGTGAGCTGGTTTTGGCGGATCGCGTCGTCATTGCGAGCGGCATCCACGCGCCTGAATTGCTTCAGCAGCTCGKACTTGCATTGCCGCTGATGGTGAAGCTCGTTTGCGTGATGCAGAGCGTGCCTCTGCCGCCCCTGTTCGAGCAGGTTTTCGGTGTCGCGAACGCCGATGCCGCCGGCCGGCAGGAAGTCGACGGGCGTTTGCGCGTCACCACCGGTATCGGCGACTGGCCGCATGAGCCTCGCTCCTGGACGGCGGATGCCCTCGCGCCGCGCGCCTGCGATATCGCGACGCTGATCGCGCGGGTGACGCAGGTGCTGCCGGCGCTGGCCAATGCCGGGATCGCGCGGCTCTGGGGCGGGCTGATCGACCTGACGCCCGATGCGCTGCCGGCAATCGACGCCCATACCGGCATCCAGGGACTGATCATTGCCGCCGGCTTTTCCGGGCATGGGTTCGGCATCGGCCCGGTCACTGGCGAGATCCTGGCCGATCTCGCCCTGTCGCGGCAGCCGCGCTTCGAACTTGCGCCGTTCAGGCTGGATCGCTTTGCCGGCGTCGCAAGACGCGATGCTGAACTGACCCTGCACGGCTAGAGGACGCCCGACATGCTTGCCCCCGATGGACGCGTGATTCTGATTTCCGGCGCCAATCGCGGGATCGGCCGTGCCATCGCCGAGYTGCTCCATATGGAAGGCTACAGCCTGAGCCTGGGCGGGCGCGATCTCACCTCACTCAAGGCGATGAGTGCCGGCTGGGATGCCGCCCGCATCCACATCGCCCGCTACGATGCGCGCGACTGGGCCAGCCAGCGCGCCTGGGTCGATGCCGCCGCCGCCCGCTTCGGGCGGATCGACGGGCTCGTCAACAACGCCGGGATGCATAGCGCAATGACGCTGCGCATGCCGGATGAAGCGGAGCTCGACGCGATCTGGGCGGTGAACTGCAAAGGGCCGCTCAACCTGATCCATTGCGCCTTGTCGCATCTGGAGGCGAGCGGTGCGGGACGCATCGTCAATGTCTCTTCGATGTCGGGCAAGCGGGTGCGGAACGACCACATCGCCTACAACATGACCAAGCATGCGATGATCGCGCTGAACCATGCAGCGCGACGCATCGCCTGGGACAAGGGCGTTCGCGCGACCGCGCTTTGCCCCTCCTTTGTGCGGACCGACATGACCGCGGCAAGCACCGCGCTTGCGCCCGGCGCGATGACGCAGCCCGACGATCTGGCACGATTGATTGCCACCGTGATCGCGCTGCCCAACAATGCCGCCATTGCGGAGTTGCTGGTCAATTGCAGGCTGGAGGATACGCTCTAGGCGCAGGTTCCAAGACAGGGACAGGACGGGCCCAGGATCCCACGAGATCGCCGCCCTGCCTCGGTATCACCGGCGAGAAAGCCGGGATCTTCGACATCCAAGAAAAGCAGGGGAACAGCAATGAAACGAACCGGTTCAATTCTCGCAGCCATGCTGGCGAGCGCGCTGATGGCAAGTCCGGCGCTGGCCCAGAAGACGGTCCTGACCGTCGGCATGCAGAGCGCCGACGCGGGCGTGCTCGACCCGCATCTGAACTCCGGCACGCCCGGCAAGGCGATGCTGCAATGGATGTTCAACGGCCTGGTCCGCATCAAGCCGGGCGAGCTCTCGCCCGAATTCATGGAGCCCGATCTGGCGGAGAGCTGGACCGCCTCGGCCGACGGCAAGGAATGGACCTTCAAGCTGCGCCAGGGGGTGCAGTGCCACCATGGTTATGGCGAATTCACTTCGGAGGATGCGGTCTATTCGCTGAACCGCGCCGCGACCAAGGAAAGCTCGGCCTTTTCGTCGGATTACGGCGCTGTCGACAAGGTCGAAGCCCCCGACAAATACACGGTGAAGATCACGCTGAAGCAGGCGATCCCGAGCCTGCTCGGCATCGTCATGAACTACCATGGCGGCAACATGATCTGTAAGAAGGCGGCCGAGGAGCTGGGCAAGGACGGCTTCGCCAAGAAACCGGTCGGCACCGGGCCGTTCATGTTCTCCGAATATGTGCCGCAGCAATACGCCAAGCTTGTTGCCAACCCGAACTATTTCCGCGGCAAGCCGAAGCTGACCGAGATCCTCTACCGTTTCATCCCCTCCGATTCCTCGCGCGATCTTGCCTTTCAAGCCGGCGAACTCGACATGATGCTCGGCCGGCAGGAGCAGGCCTGGGTCGATCGCATGAACGCCTTGCCTGGCGTCAAGGTCGTGGCAATGGGTCCGGCCGAGATGTCGGTGCTGCACCTCAACACCAGCCAGCCGCCGCTCGACAATCTCAAGGTCCGGCAGGCGATCGCGCATGCCATCGACCGCAACGCGATCTGGCAGTTCCGCGGCAAGAACATTTCGCGGCCGAGCGTCTCGGTGGTGCCGTCCGGCTATCTCGGTACAGATGAGAAGGCTCCGCTGCTGCCCTTCGATCTCGCAAAGTCGAAGGCCCTGCTGGCCGAGGCCGGGTTCCCCAACGGCGTGACGATCAAGGCGATCAATACCACGCTGCCCTCGATGCTGAGCTTCACCGAGGCTGTGCAGGCGCTGCTGAAGCGAGCGGGCATCACCCTCGAGATCCAGCCGGTCGAGCATGCGACCTTCCACCAGCAGATCCGCCAGGACTTGTCGCAGGTCGTGCATTTCCAGGCCGCGCGCTTCCCGGTTGCAGACGTCTATCTCTCCCAGTTCTTCCACTCGCGCGCGATCGTGAAGACGCCGACGGCCGTGACGAATTTCTCGCATTGCAAGGTGGCAGATGCGGAGATCGACCAGGCCCGCTCCGAGACGGACAAGACCAAGCAGCTGGCGCTCTGGAAGACGGCGCAGGAGAAGATCATCGCGGAGGTTTGCGCGGTGCCGGTCAACGAGATGATGCAGCTCTGGGCCTACAAGGACAGCCTCGATCTTGGCTATGAGCTCAAGGCCTCGCTCAATCTCGGCCCGCCGGTCCTGGAAACCACGCGTTTCACCAAGTGAGCGTCCCGGTCCGGGGCAAGGGGTCACCGTCACCGAGTGCTTCGCACTCGGCGCTGGACCCAGGGGCTTCGGCCGGGATGACGAATGTGGTTCTGCGCGAGGCAATCCAGCCTCCCGCATCCGGGTCTTCCCTTGTGTCAGGCATGGCGGCAGCATGAGCGCCTTCCTCGTCAAACGCCTCGGCTTCGCGGTCGTCACGCTCTGGGCAGTGCTCTCCCTCGTCTTCGTCGTCGTTAGGATCGTGCCGGGCGATCCGGCGCAGGTCATCCTCGGCGATCAGGCGGATGCCACCGCAATTGCCGCGATGCGCACGCGGCTCGGGCTCGACGCGCCGATCGTCGAACAATACTGGACCTTCCTCTCCGGCGCCCTCAGGGGGGATTGGGGCGTCTCGCTCGTGACCGGCCGTCCGGTGATCCAGGAGATCCTCGCCGTCCTGCCCTGGACAATCGAGCTGACGATCGTTTCGATGGCGATCGGCATTGTCATCGGGGTGCCGCTCGGCGTCTGGGCGGCGATCAACCGCAACCGCATGCCCGACTATGTGACCCGAATCGTCTCGCTGCTCGGCCTGTCCTTCCCGCCCTTCGTCTCGGCGATCATCCTGCTGATCGTCTTCTCGATCATGCTGCGCTGGTTCCCGGTGATCAGCGCAGGGCAGGGCTCCGCCTCCGCCTGGTTCCAGGCGATGGCGCTGCCGGCGCTCAATCTCGGCCTGATCATGGCCGCCTACATCACGCGCGTCGCCCGCTCCGCGATGCTTGAAGTGATGCAGGAGGACTATGTCCGCAGCGCCCGTGCCAAGGGAGTCCCCTGGGGTGTCGTCGTCTGGCGCCATGCCCTGCGCAACGCACTGATCCCGATCATCACGATCGTCGGCCTCTACCTCGGCATCCTGATCGGTAATTCGGTACTGACCGAGATCGTCTTCAACCGGCCTGGTCTGGGCAAGCTCATCGTCGGGGCGCTGAACCAGCGCGACTACACGATGCTGCAGGGCATGATGGTGATCTACACGCTGATCGTCGTGTTGGTGAACATCGCGACCGACCTGACCTATGCCCTCGCCGACCCCAGGGTGAAGCTGTCATGAGCACCTCAGTCCACGATGCCGCGCCGGTGACCCCGCCGCKCTTGCGTTGGCTCAAGGCGACCATCAGCGCCTTCAACGCCAACAAGACCTCCTGGGTCGGCCTCGTCATCGTCGTTGCCGTGATCCTGGCTGCCCTGCTGGCGCCGGTGATCGCGCCGCATGATCCGCTGGAGCAGAACATCCTGTCGCGGCTGCAGCCGCCCCATGAGAACTACTATCTCGGGACCGACTATTTCGGGCGCGACATCCTCTCGCGCCTGCTCTACGGCGCCCGGATCTCGCTGGTGATCGGGATTGCGTCGACCGTCATCGCCATGCTCGCCGGTTCGCTGATCGGCATCCTCGCGGGCTGGTATGGCGGGCGCTTCGACGTGGTCGTGATGCAGGCAATGGATATCCTGCTCGCTTTCCCCTCGCTGATCCTCGGGCTAATCTTGGTCGCCATGCTCGGCCCCTCGATGGAGAACATCACCATCGCGATCGCGCTGACCTCGATCCCCTCCTTCGCGCGGATCGCCCGCGCGCCGACTATCTCGGTGAAGGAGCGTGACTATATCGAGGCCGGCCGCGCGCTCGCCTTCTCCGATGCGCGGATCATGACCAGGCATATCCTGCCCAATATTTTCCCGGAGATCCTGGTGATGGCCTCGCTCTGGCTCGCCAACGCCATCCGGACCGAAGCGTCGCTTGCCTTTATCGGGCTTGGCGTCAAACCGCCGACTGCTACCTGGGGCGGGATGATCCGCGAGGGCTTCGAGAACATCCTCGACAGCTATTGGCTGGTCCTGGCCCCGAGCCTCGCCATCCTGATCATCGTCTTCGCGCTCAATATCCTCGGGGACGGTCTGCGCGACGCCATCGATCCCAAGCTGAAGGGCGAGCGATGAGCGCACCTGTCCTTTCTGTCCAGAACCTGCAGACCGCCTTCCGCATCGGCGGGCAATGGCGCTGGGCCGTCGAAGATCTGAGCTTCGACGTGGCACCGGGCCAGACGGTTGCGATCGTCGGAGAATCCGGCTCCGGCAAGAGCGTCACCGCGCTCTCGATTATGCGCCTGGTCTCGGCTGCCAACGGCCGGATCGAAGGCCGGATCGCGCTCGAGGGGCGCGACCTGCTGGCGCTGCCGGAAGAGGAGATGCGCAAGGTTCGCGGCAATGATGTCGCGATGATCTTCCAGGAGCCGATGACGAGCCTGAATCCGGTGCTCACCGTCGGATTCCAGATTGCCGAGGCGCTGCGCTACCRTCGCGGGCTCGACAGGGCGGCGGCCGAGGCCGAGGCGTTGCGGATGCTGGAGCGGGTGCGGATTCCCTCCGCGAAGGCCCGTTTCAGCAACTACCCGCACCAGCTCTCCGGTGGCATGCGCCAGCGCGTGATGATCGCGACGGCGCTCGCCTGCAAGCCAAAGCTCCTGATCGCCGACGAGCCGACGACAGCGCTCGACGTCACGATCCAGGCGCAGATCCTCGAGCTGATCAAGACGCTGCAGGATGAAGAGGGCATGTCTGTCCTCTTCATCACCCATGACATGGGTGTGGTCGCCGAGATTGCCGACCGCGTCGTGGTGATGTGGAAGGGGCGCAAGCTCGAGGACGCGCCCTCGGCTCAGGTCTTCAAGTCGCCCGTCCACGGCTACACCAAGGCGTTGCTCGCCGCCGTGCCCAGGCTCGGCGACATGCTGGGGCACGGCCTCCCGTTGCGCTTTCCCCGGATCGACCCGGACAATGGCGAGGTGCGTGGCCAGCCGGTCGAAGCCGCGGATACGGTCAAGGTAGATGAGGCTCCGCTGCTCGAGGTCTCAGGGCTGACGACGCGCTTCGGCATTCGCGGCGGCGTGCTCGGGCGGCTGCGTGGCCGGGTGCATGCGGTCGAGGGCGTCTCCTTCACCTTGCAACGTGGCGAAACGCTCGCGCTGGTCGGTGAATCCGGCTGTGGCAAATCGACGACCGGGCGCTCGATCCTGCGGCTGATCGAACCTTCGGCGGGCACGGTGCGCTTCGGTGGCCGCGATGTCACCAAGCTTGGCAAGGCCGATTTGCTCGATGTCCGCCGCAGCATGCAGATGATCTTCCAGGACCCCTTCGCCAGCCTGAACCCACGCAAGAGCGTCGGCAGCGCGCTGGCGGAGCCGATCCTGGTCCATGGCCTTGCCAAGGGCACTGAAGCGCAGGAGCGCGTCGCGGACCTCTTGCGCCGGGTCGGATTGACGCCCGAGATGGGGGTGCGCTTCCCGCATGAATTCTCCGRTGGTCAGCGCCAGCGCATCGCGATTGCACGCGCGCTGGCACTCTCGCCCAAGCTGGTGGTGGCGGATGAGGCGGTCTCGGCGCTCGACGTCTCGGTGAAGGCCCAGGTGCTCAACCTGATGCTCGACCTGCAGGCCGAGTTCGGCCTCGCCTACCTCTTCATTTCGCATGACATGGCCG
>NZ_JBFTZN010000250.1:0-16302 GCF_056406775.1 Allobosea sp. P1_A7 | reverse complement strand
GAGCAGCGCGACGGCGAGCAGGGCAAGGCCCAATCCTGCGAGTGCCGGAGCGCCGCCGTGGTTCTGCGCGCCCGTGGTCGCCAGCAGGGGGAGCAGGGCCAGCGCTGGAGCGATCGAGATATCCTGGAACAGCAGGATCGAGAAGGTGCGCCGGCCGTAGGTTTCGCTGCCGTCGCCGCGCTCCTCCAGGACCTGCAGGGCTATCGATGTTGCAGACAGAGCGAGCGCAAGCCCCACCGCAATGGCGCCGCCGACGGAGAGACCGAATTTCCAGCCAACGAGCCCGATCGCCGTCGCGCTGAGCGCCATCTGCGCGAGGCCGGCGCCGAGGATGTCCTTGCGCATCGAGTAGAGGCGTGACGGCTGAAGCTCCAGCCCAACCAGGAACAGCAGCAGCACGACACCGATCTCGGCGGTGCCCCGGATCGCGTCCGGGTCATTGACCAGGGCGAGCACCGAAGGGCCGATCGCGATGCCGGCCGCGAGATAGCCGAGCACGGCGGATTGGCCGAGACGACGAAACAGCGGCACGGCAATGACTGCGCCTGCACAGAAAATCAGGATCGGCGGCAGGTAACTCGTGTGACTGGCGTCGGCCATGGGAACTCTTCGTTGTGGAAAGCAGGCTCGCGCAAGTGCCACAGCCGACCATGCTGCCTATCTAGGCGCTTCCTTGCTGCGCTGCGAGGGGCGAGTTGCGCAGCGGCCCGTCACGTCCTGCGGCGCTGCTCTTCCTTGACATCGCAGGGCGCACGCCGAAAGAAGGCGCTGACCATTTCCGAGGCCTCGAAACCGCGTGACCAAGCCGCCGCTCGACATCCTGCTTTGTGCCCCGCGCGGCTTTTGCGCCGGGGTCGTGCGCGCCATCGACGCAGTCGAGAAGGCGCTCACGCTGCATGGCGCGCCGGTCTATGTGCGCCACGAGATCGTGCACAACAAATATGTCGTCGAATCGCTGAAGCGCAAAGGCGCGGTCTTCGTTGCGGAGCTGTCGGAGGTGCCCGACACCACCCGTCCGGTGATATTTTCGGCCCATGGCGTGCCGAAATCGGTTCCTGCCGAGGCCGCATCGCGGACACTTTTCGCCATCGACGCGACCTGCCCGCTGGTCACCAAGGTGCATCGCGAGGCCGAGGTTCATCACAAGCGCGGCCGCCATATCCTGCTCGTCGGCCATGCCGGCCATCCCGAGGTCATCGGTACGATGGGCCAGCTGCCTGCGGGTGCGATCACGCTGATCGAGACGCTGGACGACGTGGCGCAGCTTGCTCCTCCCACCGGCCAACCACTTGCCTATGTCACCCAGACCACGCTTTCGGTCGATGACACACGCGGCATCGTCCAGGCGCTGCAGGCGCGGTTCCCGGAGCTGATCGCGCCGCACAAGGAAGATATCTGCTACGCCACCACGAACCGTCAGGAGGCGGTGAAGCGGGTTGCCCCGCTGGTCGACGGACTTCTTGTCGTCGGCTCGCCCAATTCCTCCAATTCGCAGCGCCTGCGCGAGGTCGCCGAGCGGGCCGGTTGCCCCTCCGCGCGGCTGGTGCTGCGCGCCGACGAGATCGACTGGTCGATCTTCGGTGCGATCAAGCGGCTGGGCATCACGGCGGGCGCCAGCGCTCCCGAGGTGCTGGTCGAAGAGATCATCGATGCCTTCGCCGAGCGCTATGACGTCCGCGTCGAGACCGTCTCGACCGCCGATGAAAGCGTCTTCTTCCCCCTGCCGCGCGAACTGCGCGGCGAGCCTGCGCCGAATGCGGCCGAGTGAGCGAATTTGGCCGTCTATACTGAAGTGCCCGACGATGAGATGGCTGCCTTCGTGGCGCGCTACGGTATTGGTGATCTGCTGGCGGTCAAGGGCATCGCCGAGGGGGTCTCGAATTCCAATTTCCTGCTGCACACCACGCAGGGCTTCTTCATTCTGACACTCTACGAAGAGCGGGTGAGCGCGGCTGATCTGCCGTTCTTCCTCGGACTGATGGAACATCTGGCCGAGCGCGGGCTGATCTGCCCGCTGCCGGTCAAGGCGCAGGACGGTCTGGCGGTGAGCCGGCTCGCGGGGCGGCCGGCGGCGATCGTCACTTTCCTCGATGGTCTCTCCGTGCGTCGCCCGACGGCTGCTCATTGCGCCGAGGTCGGGCGTGGGCTGGCGCTCCTGCACAAGGCGGGCGAGGGCTTCGGCATGACCCGGTCCAATGATCTGTCAGTCGCGGGCTGGCGGCCGCTGGCGGAACAGGCCGGTGCCGGGGCCGAGACGGTCTCGCCTGGGCTGGCGAAGCGCGTCATGACGGAAATCGCGTTCCACGAGGCCAACTGGCCACAGAACCTGCCGCGCGGCGTGATCCACGCCGATCTCTTTCCCAACAACGTCTTTTTCATCAAGGACCGGCTGTCGGGGCTGATCGACTTCTACTTCGCCTGCACCGATGCCTTCGCCTACGATCTCGCCATCTGCCTGAATGCCTGGTGCTTCGAGGCCGATGCATCGTTCAATCTCACCAAGGGGCAGGCGATCCTCGCGGGCTATGAAAGCGTGCGCCCCCTGACCCCCGCCGAGGTTGAGGCGCTTCCGGCGCTTTGCCGCGGTTCGGCCCTGCGTTTCCTCCTGACCCGGCTGGTGGACTGGTTGAACGTTCCGCCGGGGGCCCTGGTCAAGCCGCTCGATCCGCTCGAATACGACCGCAAACTTGCCTTCCACCAGCGCGTCGGTGACGCCCGCGAATACGGCCTGAAACGATGAGCGATACAGTAGAGATCTGGACCGACGGGGCTTGTTCGGGCAATCCCGGCCCGGGGGGCTGGGGCGCGATCCTCAGCTACAATGGCAAGGCGCGCGAGCTCTCGGGCGGCGAACAGATGACCACCAACAATCGCATGGAGCTGATGGCGGCGATCTCCGCGCTCGAGACGCTGACGCGGCCCTGCACGGTGGCGCTGCATACCGACAGCCAGTACCTGCGCCAGGGCATCACTGGCTGGATCCATGGCTGGAAGAAGAATGGCTGGAAGACCGCCGACCGGAAGCCGGTGAAGAACGAGGAGCTCTGGAAGCGCCTCGATGCCGCACTCGGCCGCCACAAGATCGAGTGGAAATGGGTCAGGGGCCACGCCGGAGACGAGATGAATGAGCGCGCTGACGTGCTCGCCCGCGCCGGCATGGCGCCGTTCAAGCCTGGGCGATAGAGCCCGGCCGGCTCGTCAGCCGAGCGGCTGCCGATAGACCAGGAAGCCCGAGAGGTCGGCGACCTTGTCGTACAGTTCGCGCGCCTGAAGATTCGTCTCATGCGTCTGCCAGTAGACGCGGAAACAGCCCTTGGCCTCGGCCATCTGCCGCACGGCTTCGATCAGCTTGCGGCCGCCGCCGCCGCCACGGATATCCGGGCTGACGAACAGATCCTGCAAATAGCAGATATCCTTGGCGCTCCAGGTGGTGCGGTGCGTGACCCAGTGCACGATGCCGACTGCCTTGCCGTCGCGTTCGGCGATGAAGCCACCCATCGGCTCCTTGCCGCCTGTGAGCCGGGCGAAGGTCAGGTCATGGATCTCTTCCGGCAGGCTCGACTTGTAGAAGGTCAGGTAGCCCTGCCAGAGCGGTCCCCAGGCGGTGCGATCGCTCGCGACGAGCGGGCGGATGGTGATCTCGGACATGCAGCCTCTCCCAATAGCGCTGTCACGCTAGCCCGGGGGCGCGGCATCTGTCTCATGACAAAGCGCCATGCTTTCGATCAGCATCGTTGCAGCAGGCATCAAAAAGCCCGCGCGGCGGGGGCCGGGCGGGCTYTTTCATGCGCGAAGCGCTCAGAGCTGCTTCAGCATTTCTTCGGCGCCGGAGACGTCGGCCTTGCCCGGTGCGTCTTCGACATTGAGAGCCTCGACCACGCCGTTTTCGACGATCATCGAATAGCGCTGCGAGCGGGTTCCGAGGCCAAAGCCCGAACCGTCGAGCGAAAGCCCGATCTCCTTGGCGAAATCGGCATTGCCGTCCGAGAGGAACTCGATGACGCCGACTGCGCCCGTTGCCTTCGACCAGGCATCCATGACGAAGACGTCGTTGACGCCGGTCACCATGATGGCGTCGACGCCCTTGCCCTTGATCTCTGCAGCCTTGGCGAGATAGCCGGGGAGGTGATTCTTGTGGCAGGTCGGCGTGAAGGCGCCGGGCACCGCAAACAGCACCACTTTCTTGCCCTTGAACAGGTCTTCGGTCGTCTTCGCTGCCGGGCCGTCCGCCGTCATCACGCGGAACGTCGCCTGCGGAAGTGTGTCACCCACCTTGATCGTCATCGCCTGTTCTCCGTGAGCCATGCGGCCTTCGCCGCTCGGTCAGGGATTAGGGCTTGGCGACCGGGATGTCGAGTTCAAGCCGCGTCTCGACCGCTGCAGGTTTGCCGCGCACCGTCACGATGAAGGGCACCGGCCCCGCTGCGCCCTTGGGACGGTCCGTAATCCGGACATGAGCGAGCACAGTGCCATCGGCCTGCGGCTTCAGGACCGGCTTGCTGAAGGACCAGGCGCCGGGCCCCTCGACGAAGACATCCTCGATCGCGCCGTCCGGCGGAGCCTGCAGCACGAGCTTGACCTTGGGCTCAGGCCCAGCCTCGCCGGGCAGCACCTCGATCACCGAGATCTTCTCTTTGTGCGGCCCAAGCTTGACGGGAATCGGCACCCGCGCCTCGAAGCTCTCGAGCCGCKGCGAGGTTACCGAGGTCACGCCGGGCTCGAGCCAGAGCTGAGCCTCGCCCTTGGCGGGAATGCACATCTTCTCGCAGACGGCATAGTCGAGCTTGAGCACGACCATGACTGGCTTGCTGGGGTCAACCGGCTGCACCGACACCGGCACCACGACCTCGCCGACATAGCCGATCGAAAAGCCGGTGCCATCCTCGAAGCGTTCCGGCGCGGGCCAGCGCACGTCGAGGCCACCGACATTGGTGGAGCCGCTCCAGTCGAAGGAGGGAGGAACGCCGGAATCGCCGGGGTTGCGCCAATAAGTCTTGTAGCCTGGCGCCATAGTGATCTCGACGCCGATGCGTTGCTTGCCCGAGGGGGCCGTCGCTCCGGCGATCAGGCGGATCGAGGAATGCGTGCTGCGGGACCATGACGACACCGCCGCCTCCTGCGCCTGAGCAGGAGCGCTGAACGCCAGCGCGGCGAGCGCGAGTGAGAGCAATGCCAACTTCACGATGACCGTCTTAGGGAATGCGTCTGCAAAAAGCGAAACAATCTCTCTCACATTTGCTGGCAATCATGTGACATGCAGCCATTCATCCTATGCCGCATGATTGGGGCGCAATCGCGGTGCCGGCATTTTCAAGGACACCGGTTTCCAGCCGGGCCGATTGGATTTAGCATGGCGGTATGAAGATCGGATCCAGCCAACGCGTCAGCGGCCGCAGCTATCTCGACGGGCAGTGCCTGATTGCCATGCCCGGCATGACTGACACGCGTTTCAGCCGCAGCGTGGTCTATATCTGTGCGCATTCCGAGGATGGCGCCATGGGCATCATCCTCAACAAGCCGGCGCCGGACACGCGGTTTCCCGATCTGCTGGTCCAGCTCGATGTGATTCCCTCGGAAGAGCTGATTCGCCTGCCGAGCCAAGCCGAACGGATGCAGGTGCTGCGCGGCGGACCGGTGGAGACCAAGCGTGGCTTCGTACTGCACTCGTCGGACTTCTTCCTGGAATCGGCGACCCTGCCGATCGACAACGGCATCTGCCTGACGGCGACCTTGGATATCCTGCGGGCCATTGCCATTGGCAGCGGTCCGGAGAACGCGGTGCTTGCTCTTGGCTATGCGGGCTGGGGAGCGGGGCAGCTTGAATCCGAGATCCAGTCGAATGGCTGGCTGCACTGCGCCGCTGACCCGGCGCTGCTCTTCGACGACGGCATCGAAACCAAATACCATCGCGCGCTGCAGAAGATCGGCATCGATCCCGCGTTCCTGTCCAGCACGGCCGGACACGCCTGAGCGGCGCCGGCCTCCCTCCCGGAATAGGGGAGGGGTTACGCTGCTTCCGAAGAGGACGCGGCGCTCGCGCCCACCAGCCTGCGGGCTTCGGCTGCGCTCATCGGCTGCCCGAAGATATAGCCCTGCGCATATTGGCAGCCGAGCTGGTAGAGCTCGATCGCATCCGACTCCGTCTCCGCGCCCTCGGCAACGACGTCCATGCGCAGATCGGCGGCGAGCTGGACGATCGAGCGCAGGATCACCGGCGGTTTCCCGTTGCCCATCTGGCGCACGAAGCTCTGATCGACCTTGATCGTGTCGAACGGAAAGCGCTGCAGATAGGACAGCGAGGAATAGCCGGTGCCGAAATCATCGAGCGAGAGCCCGGCGCCGAGTTCGCGGATGCGCGAGAGCATCTGCGCGGCATATTCCGGATTCTCCATCACCAGGCTTTCGGTGATCTCGAGCTTGAGCGTGCCCGGCAAGACGCGCCGGCGCGCCAGCACCGTCTTGACGTCATGCAGCAGGTCGTGGCGCAGCAACTGGCGGCTCGAGACGTTGACGCTGGCGAAGATCGGCGGGTCGACCTCGAGCGCGGCCTGCCAGGCGGCGAGCTCGCGGGCGGTACGGTCCATCACATAGACGCCGAGATCGACGATCAGCCCGGTTTCCTCGGCGATCGCCAGGAAATCCTGCGGCAGCAGCCGGCCCTCGCGCGGGTGGTCCCAGCGCACCAGGGCCTCGAAGCCCGCGATGGTCCGGTCCTCCAGCCTGACGATCGGCTGGTACATCACCTGAATCTCGCCGCGCTCGATGGCGCGACGCAGGTCGCTCTCCAGGGCAAGACGATCGTTGCGATCGGTCCGCATCGCGGGGACGAAGACCTCGATCTTGTTGCCGCCCTGCCGCTTGGCATGCGCCATCGCCAGCTCGGCGTTCTTCAGAGCATCGTCCTTGCGGGCCGCCGGCGAGGCGTCGAACAGCGCAAGCCCGATCGAGGGGGTCAGGAAGATCTCGCGTTCCGCGAAGGTCACCGGCGTCGAGACGGCGCGGCGAACGAGTTCCGCCAAGGCCAGGATACGCTCGGGGTCCCGCTCGGAGACAAGGATCATGGCGAAGGTGTCGCCGCCGATGCGGGCAAGCGTGTCCTGCGCCCGCAGCAGACGGCCGAGCCTGCGGGCGAGCGTCAGCAGGATCGAATCGCCCGCGGAGAAGCCGACCGACTCGTTGACCTGCTTGAAGCGGTCGATGTCGATGACGATCACCGTCGGGCGGATATTGTCGTCGGCGCGGCAGAAGCCGAAGACGGCGCCGAGACGGTCCTGGAACAGCTTGCGGTGGGGCAGGCCGGTCAGGTTGTCATGCACCGCGTCATGCAGCAGCCGCTCCTGCGCAGTCCTCTGCTCGGTGACATCGGCGAGCGTGCCGATCACGCGGATGACCTCGCCGTTGGAGCCGATGACGGGCCGGGCCTTGAGGTTGAACCAGTGATAGCTGCCATTGGCGGCTCGCAGACGGAAATCGAGCTGCAGCTTGCCGCGCCGCTGTTCCAGCACGGCATCGAGCGTGACGCGATAGCGGTCGCGATCGGAGACATGCATGTATTCAAGCCAGCGCGCCGCCGAACCTCGAGGTCGCGCTGGAACTGGCCGGTGACCGTGAACCCGGCCGCCGTCACCCAGACGGCGAGCAGGAACCAGGTCGGGATCAGCATGACGGCGCGCTCGTAGCCATGCGTCGCCAGGTGCAGGATCAGCACGAAGCCGACGGCCGCGACGGCKGCGATCGAGATGCGCGCGATGCCCGACGCCATCGGGGCATCGAAGACGGCCAGACCGACGAGGCCGAATAGGCCGAGGATCCAGATGATCGTCACGTGGCTGTAGCGGACATGCCAGCGCGACAGGTTGAGATAGGCGAAGAGGAAGACGAGCAGCGTCGCCGCCAGCACCACCTCGGCTCCGGCGCGGTAGATGCGCTCGATCGCCGGCGTCAGCGGGAAGATGCGTTGGAAGAAGCCGAAATCGAGCCCGGCATAAGCGAGAACGGCCCAGGCCAGGGCGGCGGCGGCCGGGAAGATAACCGCTCCCTTGACCACGAAGATGATGGTCAGGAAGAGCGCGAGCAGGCCGGCAATGCCGATGATGATGCCCTTGTAGAGCGTCAGCCCGTTGGTCTTCTGGCGATAGGCCTCCTGCTCGAACAGATAGAGCTGAGGCAGGTTCGGAGATTTCAGCTCGGCGACGAAGGTCACCGTCGTGCCCGGGTCGAGCGTGATCATGAAGACGTCGGCGTCCGGGCTATCCTCGCGCTCGGGGCGAAGCCCCTGGCTCGCCGTCACGGCCTCGATCCGCGTGTCGCCGAGATCAGGCCAGATCACGCCGGAGCCGATCAGGCGGTGGAACGGCGCGACCAGCAGCCGGTCGATCTGCTCGTCGGAATCATTTGTGAGCGCGAAGACGATCCAGTCCGGCCGTGCGCCCGACTCGCGTGCCCTGACCGCGATGCGGCGCACGATGCCGTCGGGCCCCGGCGCGGTCGAGATCTGGATGACGTCGCCATCGGATTTGTTGCGCTCGACCACATGGGTCAGGTCGATCACCGGTGCGTCGACAGGGACGCGGACGGCCTCCACGGCCTGGGCCGGTACGGCCAGGGACAGCACGAACAGGAGTGCGAGGCCGACAAAGGCAAGGCCAAACCGGAGAAGTCGGTCAGGAGGGGACAAGCGCGACTCGGTAACTGTGTGGGCCGCGCTCAAGCGGGGCGGGGGACCCAGTCGTACCGACCGGTCGTGGCGAGGGCAAGGCAGAGGCTCGGCCCTGTGGATCATCGCGCGCCGCCCGTCTCCGCGGGGCCGAGCAGCCGGTCCGTCGAAATCATCGCATAGAGCAAGTGGTCCGCCCAGTTTCCGTTGATGCGCAGATAGGCCCGCGCCTCGCCTTCGCAGCGGAAGCCGACGCGCTCCAGCAGCCGGCGAGACGGCTCATTGCCGGGCAAACAGGCAGCTTCGACGCGATGCAGGCCGAGGTCGGAAAAAGCGAAGCGCACCGCGCCGCGCACGGCTTCGGTCATATATCCCTTGCCGGCGTGGCGTTGTCCCATCCAGTAGCCGAGCGTGCAGGCCTGGGCGACGCCACGCCGGATCAGTCCGAGCGTCAATCCCCCCAGCAAGGTTTCGCTGCCGGCATCGAAAATGAACAGGGGATAGGCTTCGTCAGCCGCGATCTCACGTGCGGCACGCTTGACGCGCAGGCGGAACGAATTCCGCGTCAGGTCATCCTCGTTCCAGACCGGCTCCCAGGGCGTCAGGAATTCCCGGCTCTCCATCCGCAGAACCGCCCAGGCCGCATAGTCGTTCGCCAGTGGCGCCCGCAGAAACAGGTTCGGCGTGCGAACGAGCGGGCGGGCTGGCGGGTCGGTCGAGAAGCGGAAGAGAGCCATGGCTGCTCAATCCCCGGAGCGTGCGGCCTGCCGCAGTTGCTCTGCCGGCGGGAGGCCGGACAGCGGACCGACAGCGGCGATCGTTGGCTGGTGCCCGAGCAGAGAGCGTCCGGCGGCGCGAACATCCTCCAGCGTGACAGCATCGAGCCGGTGCGCCAGCTCCTCGCGCGGTATCGCACGTCCGAAGACGAGCACCTGGCGGGCCATCTGTTCAAGCTTGCCACCAGGGCTCTCAAGCGAGGCCAGCAGCCCGACCTTCATCTGGGCCCGGGCGCGTGCAACCTCGACCTCCGTCACATCTTCGGCGGCCTGCCGCAGGCAGCCAAGGGCAACATCGATCAGCTCGCTCGCATCTTCCGGTGCTGTGCCGGCGCTGATTCCAAAGACGCCGCAATCGGAGAAGGGCCAGTGGAAGGCGTCGATGGAATAGGCGAGGCCGCGCTGCTCGCGCACCTGCTGGAACAGCCGGGATGACAGCCCTCCGCCGAGCACGGAGGAGAACACCTGGAGCGGGTAATGCGCGCCGTCCCGGAAAGGCTGGCCGGGAAAGCCGAGCACCAGATGGACCTGCTCCTCGTCGCCCTCGATTCGCGCTTCGCCGCCCCGGTACTGACCATCCTCGCGCTCGAAGGCCTCAACGGGTTTGCCTGGGAGGCTGGCGAGCCTGTCACGTGCCAAGGCGACGAGCTCGTCATGGTCGACGGCGCCCGAAGCAGCCAGCACCATGTTGCCGGCATGGTAGTGCCGCGCCAGATAGGCCCGGATGGCGTCGGGCGTGAAACTGTTGACCGTCTTCGCTGTTCCCAGGATCGGGCGGCCGAGGGGCTGGTCCGGAAAGGCCGCCTGCAGGAAGCGGTCATAGACGAGATCGTCGGGCGTATCCTGAACCGCGCCGATCTCCTGCAGGATGACACCCTTCTCGCGGGCGAGTTCCTCGGGCGCAAGCGCTGGCGACGTCAGGATATCGGCCAGGATGTCCACGGCGAGTGCGAGGTCGGATCCCAGGACTCGGGCCGTGTAGCAGGTGTACTCGACACTGGTCGCGGCGTTGAGATCCCCGCCAACGCTTTCGATCTCCTCGGCGATCTCACGGGCGCTGCGCCGCGCCGTGCCCTTGAAGGCCATGTGCTCGAGCAGATGCGCCAGTCCGTGTTCGTTCGGAAGCTCGTCGCGCGCGCCGGCCCCGATCCAGATGCCGAGCGAGACGGTGGACGCATGGTCCATGCGCTGCGAGACGATGCGCAGGCCGGAGGGCAGGGTCGTGAGGTCGACCTCAGGGTCATGCGCCCCCGGCGAGCGTGGCGCAGGCGTGGCCAGTTCGGCGATCTCGGCCGGCCCCGTCGCGATCATGCCGCCGCTCCCCGCACTGTCCGGGCGTTCTGCCGGATGAAGGCCTCGATGCGTCCCTGGTCGTTCGGCAGCAGGGTGAAGCGCTCCTTGCGCTCCATCAGATCGCCGAGATGGGCCGGCAGGGCGGGCGTGACACCGCTCGCCGCCGCAACGGCTGCGGGGAACTTGGCGGGATGGGCTGTGCCGAGCACGATCATCGGCGTGGCAGGATCTGCCCTCAGGCCCCGGCGCGCGGCTGCAACCCCGATCGCGCTATGGGGGTCGAGCAGATAGCCGGCCTCGCGCCAGATGCGGCCGATCTCGTCGGCGACGCCCGCCTCCCCGACAGCGCCGGCGTCGAACTCGGAGCGGATGCGGGCCAGCGGCTCCGGCGCGATCTCGAACCGCCCGGATTGCTGCAGGGACTGCATCAGCCGGCGCACGGCGGCACCGTCGCGGTCATGCGCCTCGWACAGCAGGCGTTCGAAATTCGAGGAAATCTGGATGTCCATCGAAGGGGAGGTCGTGGCGGCGACGCTCCGCATCTCATAGGCGCCGCTCTCGAGCGTGCGCGGCAGGATGTCGTTGCTGTTCGTGCCGATCACCAGGCGCTCGATCGGCAGACCCATGCGCTTGGCGACCCAACCGGCGAGCACGTCGCCGAAATTGCCGGTCGGCACCGCGAAGGAGACCTTGCGCCGGGGCGAGCCGAGGGCGACAGCCGAGGTGAAGTAGTAGACCACCTGCGCCGCGATGCGGGCCCAGTTGATCGAATTCACGCCGGAGAGGCGCAGCTCGTCGCGGAACGTGTGGTGATTGAACATCGCCTTGGCGAGGTTCTGGCAATCGTCGAACGTGCCCTCGACCGCGATGGCGTGGACATTGGGTGAGTCCACTGTGGTCATCTGCCGCCGCTGCACGTCCGAGACGCGCCCCTGCGGATAGAGGATGAACATGTCGACCCGCTCGAGCCCCTTGAAGGCGTCGATGGCAGCACCGCCTGTGTCGCCGGAGGTTGCGCCGACAATGGTGGCGCGCTCGCCGCGCTGGACCAGCACATGGTCCATCAGCCGCCCAAGCAGCTGCATTGCCACATCCTTGAATGCCAGAGTCGGGCCGTGGAACAGCTCGAGCACAAAGAGATTGTCGCCGAGCTGCGTCAGCGGACAGGTGGCCGGATGCCGGAAGGTGGCATAGGCCTCGCGGATCATGGCGCGCAGCGCCGCCGTCTCGATATCTCCGTCGGCCAGCGCGCCGATGATGCGCTCGGCAACTTCAGCATAGGGTTTACCGGCGAAGCCCGCGATGTCCTGGGCTTCAATTCTGGGCCAGGCCTTCGGGACATAAAGGCCGCCATCGCGGGCGAGCCCGGCGAGCAGGGCGTCGGAAAAGGCGAGGGAGGGCGCTTCCCCCCGGGTGGAGACATGCAGCACGGTGTCGCTCTCTGTGGTCGTGCTGCTGCTATAGGCCGGGAGCGCAGCGAGGGCAAAGGTTGCGCGCCCGCGGCAGGGCCGCGGGGCGAGGTCAGTCGTGTTTCTGTCGCCGGGCCTGCCAGGCGAAGGCGATGAAGACACCGATCAGGGTCAGGGCCAGCCCGAACCAGGTCAGTGCGTATTGCAGGTGGTTGTCGGGAATACGTCCGATCAACTCCTTGACATCGACGCCGGCCGGCGGCGTCAGCCCGTCTCCCTGACGCTCGAGCTCGAGATAGAACGGCGCGGCCGCCAGGCCGAGGGAGGACGCAATGGCGGCCGGATCGCGTGTGAAGAACTCGCGATTGGCCGGGAGGTCGGCTGGGGTGAAGCTGTTGCGTGCTTCGGGCGTGCGCAGGAAGCCTGTCACGGTTGCCGGTCCGGAGGCCGGCTTGATCTCGCCCAGGCGCGCTTCCGGCACGAAGCCGCGATTGATCAGGATGACGCCGCCGGCATCGAGCCGGAACCCCTGGAAGATCCAGCGGCCGAAGCCGGAGAGCTGGCGCGTTCCCGGTCCGCCCGATGCGATCGTGGTGCGCACGCCGGCAAAGGGGCCGTCGACGTAACGCCCGGATGCCGCGACCCGCGTCAGGTCGAGCTTCGCAGGGTCGAGCGTGCTCCATTGCTGCTCGGGCGGGAGGGGCGCCGGAGGGCTCGCTGCCTGCGCTTGCAGGCGCTCGATGAAGCTGTGCTTCTCGCCCATCCGCAACAGCTGCCAGCTCCCCAGCGTGCAGAGCACCAAAGTCCCGCAGATGGTCAGGATCGCGGGCAGGAGAAGGCTCGGACGCCGTGTGCTGTCTGGCATTGTCTGCGCGCTCACTTTTCTCGCCTGCCTTCCTCGGCCTTGTGGGCGTATTGCAGCGCGACCGCGAGCCCCTTCATCGGCCGCAGAAGGGCGAGGCAGACGGTGACGGCCAGCGGCAGCCAGATCGAGAGATGCACCCAGATCGGCGGCTCATAGGCGATCTCGACCGAGAGCGCCGCGCCAAGAACCGCGAAGCCTGCGATCAGCATGATGAACACGGCAGGGCCGTCAGCCGAGTCGGCGAAGGCGAAATCCAGCCCGCACGCGGCACAACGAGGGCGCAGCTTCAGAAACCCGTCGAAGAGCTTGCCTTCGCCGCAGCGCGGGCAACGGCCGGAAAGGCCGGTCGCATAGGGTGAGGGGCTGATATGCTCGTACTCTGCCATCATGGTTTCCCGGCAAAAAACAAAGGCGGCCTCGCGGCCGCCTTCGGGATTGTCTTGAGGCGGCCGCTCAGTGCGCCGCGGCCGATCCGGCGCCGGACGCCCAGACATAGATCGCGGCGAACAGGAACAGCCACACCACGTCGACGAAGTGCCAGTACCAGGCCGCGAACTCGAAGCCGAGATGCTGGGCTGGTTTGAAGTGGCCGAGATAGACCCGATACAGGCAGATCGCCAGGAAGATCGTGCCGATGAGCACATGGAAGCYGTGGAAGCCGGTCGCCATGAAGAAGGTCGCGCCATAGATATGGCCGCTGAAGGCGAAGGTGGCGTGGGCGTACTCGTAGGCCTGCACGATCGAGAACAGGCCGCCGAGGAACACGGTCAGCCAGAGCGCTTGCTTCAGACCCTTGCGGTCGTCCTGCAGCAGCGCGTAATGCGCCCAGGTCACCGTCGTGCCCGAGGTCAGCAGGATCAGCGTGTTCAGCAGCGGCAGGTGCCAGGGATCGAAGGTCTGGATGCCCTTGGGAGGCCAGACGCCGCCGGTGAAGTCGTGGCGGGCGTACTGGATCGTTTCGCCGCTGAAGAGGCTGGCGTCGAAGAAGGCCCAGAACCAGGCGACGAAGAACATCACCTCGGAGGCGATGAACATCAGCATGCCGTAGCGATGGTGAAGCTGGACGACGCGGGTGTGATGGCCCTCGTGCTCGGCCTCGCGCACCACGTCCATCCACCATGCGAGCATAGTGTAGAGAACACCGAGCAGGCCGACGCCGAAGACCAGGGGACCGAGATGCATGCCGGCGACGGTCATCGCCTTCATCCACATGACCGCGCCGATGGCCATGATCGTCGCGCTGCTCGCGCCGACGAGCGGCCACGGGCTCGGGTCGACGAGATGGTAATCGTGGTTCTTGGTATGGGCCCCGGCCATCTTACTTTGTCTCCGCGTCCGACTCTGCTGCGCAGCGCTTGGTGCTGTCGCAGTTCTTATAGTTTCGACTTGCCCGCGTCACCCTTGCCATCCGCGACCGGCTGGCCGGCCTTGGACGGGAAATAGGTGTAGGACAGCGTCAATGATTTGACCCCGTTGAGATCGCGGTTCTGCTCGATCTCGGGGTCGACATAGAACACGACCGGCGCTTCCAGCGTCTCGCCCGGCTGCAGCGTATGCTCGGTGAAGCAGAAGCATTGCAGCTTGACGAAATAGGCGGCCCCCTGCGTCGGCGTGACGTTGAAGGTCGCGATGCCGGTGGAGACCCGGTCCGTCGTGTTGGTGATCTTGTAGAACACCGTCTGCGTCTCGCCGACGCGGAAGATGATCTCGGAGCTTTCCGGCTCGAAGCGCCAGCCCAGGGCCGGCGAGACATTGGCGTCGAAACGCACAGCCATCTTGCGGTCCAGGATGCGCCCGGCGGCCGCTGTCCCGACCATCGGCGTGCCGCCGAAGCCGGTGACCTTGCAGAACAGGTCGTAGAGCGGCACGGCTGCGAAGGCGAGGCCGGTCATGCCGACCGCAACGCCGGCGCAGATCAGCGCTGTCCGGCGCATTCTCGCATGCTGACGGTTCGATGGCGTCGCGGTCATCACAGCGGCCTGTTCATGATGGCCGGACCGGTCTTCACCAGCGTCACCACGAAGAAGAAAATGACCAGGCCTGCAAGGACCAGCGCCAGCGCGACCGAGCGGCGCCTGCGGCGTGCCATGTCCTCCGGAGAGAAGGCCGGCGGGATCTCGCGTTTCGGAGCTTCGCTCATCCTAGCACCTTGGGCAGGGCCCACATCAGGCCGAGGCTGTTCTCTGCCAGCAGCACGGCGAAGAGCAGGAAGAGGTAGAGGATCGAGAAGCCGAACAGCGCATAGGCGGCCTTGTGGGCGGCTTCACCCTCGGTCACGCGCAACACGCGGAAGGCCAGCGCGATCATGGCAAGTCCGGTCACCACGGAGACGACGAGATAGGCCAATCCGCCGAACCCCATCAGGGCAGGCAGGACCGCGACCGGCGCCATGACCAGCGAGTAGGCCACGATCTGCCGGCGCGTCGCGGCGGGGCCGGCGACATTCGGCAGCATCGGGATGCCGGCGCGGGCATAGTCGCCGGACTTGACCAGCGCCAGCGCCCAGAAATGGGGAGGCGTCCAGAGGAAGATGATCGCGAAGAGCACGATCGAGTGCAGGCCGAAATCGCCGGTCACGACGGCCTCGCCGATCATCGGCGGGAAGGCCCCGGCCGCTCCGCCGATGACGATGTTCTGCGGCGTCGAGCGCTTCAGCCACATCGAATAGACGACGGCATAGAAGAAGATGGTGAAGGCGAGCATCGCCGCCGAGAGCAGATTGGCGACGAGGCCGAGCACGATCACCGAGCCGACAGACAAGGTCAGCCCGAAGGCGAGCGCCTCGGATGGCAGGATCCGCCCGGCCGGAATCSGACGCTTGGCGGTCCGCACCATCAGCGCGTCGATATCGGCGTCGTACCACATATTCAGGCAGCCGGACGCACCGGCGCCGACCGCGATCGCGAGCAGCGAGGCGAATCCGATCACCGGGTGGATCGTACCGGGGGCCGTCGCCATGCCGCCCAGTGCGGTGACGACGACCAGGAACATCACCCGCGGCTTCAGGAGCGCGAAGAAATCGCGCGCCTCGCCGGTGGAGCTCTTCGCGCCATCGGTGCGGGAATCGAACCTGTCGAACGCAGCGGACATTGGTCTTGTCGTTTCACTCTTTACGACGGCCGCCAGCGGCCGTGGGGAATGAGAGGGAGCGGTCTTGCCGCCCATCTCCGGAACGCCGCAGGTGGCGCTCGGGGGAGGGGCGGCGGCGGGCCGGGGAGCCCGCCGCCAGATGGATCAGTGGTCCGAGCCGACGATGCGCGGCAGGGTCTCGAACTGGTGGAACGGCGGAGGCGAGGACAGGGT
>NZ_JBFTZN010000249.1:0-8762 GCF_056406775.1 Allobosea sp. P1_A7 | reverse complement strand
GTAGTACTCAGCCCATTCTGGACCAGGTCGGAACTGCGACGAGAATGGGCTGGATCTCCGGTGGACGCAGCGGAAGACGAGTTCCAAGTGCCTGCCTATCCGATTGGCCGAACAACCACGGCTCATCGTTGGCTGACACGCAGAACACAGTACAATGAACGTAAGCCCTGTAAACTAACGTTCTGGCATTCGATGATGTGCCCGGGAATCGGCATGTCCGGTTCCGCTGGCGACTGGCAGAAAGTCGAGTACTCTCCAACGCGCTCGTCAGCGTACCGGCGGCGCACCCATCTTCGCGAGAACAGATTAATCCATCCGAAACGGCGATCTTGACCGGTGAATACGATCGATAGACAGTTCCGGCAGTCGGAAATTCGCTCATGGCAGCTTTCGATCCGTTCGGTGGCCGACGCCTTGTTCTAGCGTTCGACGCACAGAT
Organism: Allobosea sp. P1_A7; assembly: GCF_056406775.1. NCBI lineage: Bacteria > Pseudomonadati > Pseudomonadota > Alphaproteobacteria > Hyphomicrobiales > Alloboseaceae > Allobosea > Allobosea sp. P1_A7. The sequence continues at coordinate 8,323 of NZ_JBFTZN010000249.1, read as the reverse complement.
GGAAGCGCTTGCCTTACTATAATGGAAGGCTGCCGCGGTCTGCTTGGGGGCGTGTGGGTGCCTAATCTTACGAGGTTTCATCTGATGGAGCCCAAAGAGAAAAGGCGCGCCTCTTTCTTCGCCCTCGCGCAACAATTCCGTGTGATAGGGCCAATTCTGTCCGGAGTTCTGGTTGTCATGATCGGGCTCGGGATTGGTGATTGAGCGCATAGAGGATTGGCGGATAAACGAAGCTCTCTACTTCACGTTCGTCACCTGAGAATACTCGGAACCCAAACGAAGGTGCCAGTTCCAAGACAAGGAAGGCCGAGCTGATGGCAATGATTGCCCCGCTTCTCCGGGAAATCCGCCACAATGCCATTCTCTGGCTGTTGGCGATGGTGCCCGCAGTATTCATCGCCCAGCGCCTCAAGCCCGAAGCACATACACTCCTGTTCGTGCTTGCCGTACTGGCACTCGTACCCCTGGCGACGTTGCTGAGTCACGCGACGGAGTCCGTTGCCGTGAAGACAGGGGATGCCGTGGGCGGCCTTCTCAACGCCACGCTAGGCAACCTGACCGAGCTGATCATTGCGCTGGCCGCGCTACGCGCCGGTGAATTCACGTTGGTGAAGGCGTCCATCGCCGGAGCGATCGTGACCAACACTCTGTTCATGTTGGGGGCGTCATTTCTGATCGGTGGTCTCAAATACCATGTGCAGGATTACAATCGGGTCAGTGCCCGCCTCCAGACGAGCCTTCTCTTTCTTGCCGTTGTCGCCATGCTGGCTCCGTCGATCGTTCCCGATGCGGGCTCCGCGGCGTCATCGAGCTTCGCCCATCAATTGAGCGTGGGTCTGTCGGTGCTGCTGATCGGGACCTATGCGTTGGGCTTGGTATTCTCGCTCAAGTCACACCGGGAGTTCTTCGGCAGCACGGATACAGCGGAGGCTGGCGAAGAGGCATTTCCGCTGGGCTTGGCTCTCGCGACCCTGGCTGGCGTTACGGTCCTCGTGGCACTGGTCAGTGAAGTCTTCATCGAATCCGTGCAGCAGGCCGCTGTTGCGCTGGGGATGACGCCTGCGTTTGTAGGATTCATCGTCGTGGCCCTGGTCGGCGGCGCTGCCGAAATGGCCTCGGCGTTCTCCGGCGCGAGCAAAAACCGGCTTGACCTGAGCGTGGGCATCGCCTTGGGAAGCGCATCCCAGATCGCGCTCTTCGTCGCTCCGGTGCTGGTCCTGCTCAGCTACGTCATCGGTCCAGCGCCGATGAACTTGCTGTTCTGGCCGGGGGCGGTGGTCATGGTGCTCATTTCCACGCTGACCGCGTTCCTGACGACCAGCGGTGGTCGCTCGACCTGGTTCGTCGGCGTGCTCCTGCTGATGGTCTATCTGATTTTCGCCATGACGCTTTACCTTCTGCCGCCAAATACGCAGTAGGCGAAGCGGCCCGATCTTGGCTCGCGAGCCGGTCATCGGGCCGCACCGCCGGCCGGCGCAACGGGCCGATGCAATCCTGTGCATTGCGAGGCCGGTCCTCGTGGTGCCAGCGTGGCCTCCTGTCGATCTGGCTGACGAGACGCGGCATTTGCCTGCCGCGCCATGCCAATGGAAGGGGCCCTGACTTGAGCGAACCTTGCGATCTCAGCGCCGTAGAGGCGCGCGCCCTGATCGGGGCGAAGTCCCTCTCAGCCAGCGAATTGCTGGAAAGCTGCATCCGCCGCATCGATGCCGTCGACCCGGCCGTCAATGCCATGGTTGCGCGCGATGACGAGCGAGCGCGGGCGGCGGCGAGAATGGCAGATGAGGCGACGATGCGCGGCGATGCGCTCGGCGCCCTGCATGGCCTGCCGGTCGGCATCAAGGATCTCGAGAATGTCGCGGGCCTGCGGACGACCTATGGCAGCCCGCTGTTTCGGGACTTCGTGCCGCCTGAAGACCAATTGATCGTCGCCTCGGTCCGCAAGGCCGGCGCCATCATCGCCGGAAAGACCAACACGCCGGAATGGGGCGCCGGCGCGAACACGCGCAATGCCGTCTATGGCGTCACCGGCAATCCCTTCGATCCCTCCAAATCGGCGGCCGGCTCCTCCGGCGGGTCCGGCGTCGCGCTGGCAACCAACATGGTGCCGATCGCGACCGGCTCGGATACGGGCGGCTCGCTGCGCAATCCGGCGGCCTTCAACGGCGTCGTCGGCTTTCGGCCGACACCGGGGCTGGTCCCGAGCGACAAGCGACCCTTCGGCTGGAACCCGCTGAGTGTGCTGGGCCCGATGGCGAGGACCGTGCCCGACCTCTGCCTGCTGCTTTCGACCATGGTCTCGGACGATGCCTGCGATCCGCTGGCAACGACGATCTTCGGCCAGACCGTGCGCAAACCGGAGGATTTCGCGCGGCCGGCCGAGATCGACCTCGCCTCGCTGAAGGTCGCGTTGACGCCCGATTTCGGTTTCGCGCCGACCGAGCGGCATATCCGTGAGGTCTTTGCCGAGAAGACCGGGTTGTTCAATCACCTCTTTGCCGTCGCTGACGAGGCGACGCCCGATTGCAGCGGCACGGACGAAACCTTCGAGGTCTTGCGCTCGCTCTCCTTCCTGGCCTCGATGCATGAGCGGGTGCGCGACACGCCCGAACAGGTCGGCCCCAATGTTCGCGCCAATGTCGAGGAAGGACTGCGCTACAGCGCACTCGACGTCACCCAGGCGCTGAAGCAGCAGACCGTGCTCTACAAGAACTGGCAGAGCTTCTTCTCGCGCTTCGACGTCATCCTGTCGCCGGCCGTGACGTTGAGCCCGCGGCCCTGGAGCGAACTCTATCCGGCCGAAATCGACGGCAAGGCGACGCGAACCTATTTCCACTGGCTGGCACTTGCCTATGCCGTCACCGTGGTTGGCCATCCCGCGATCTCGCTGCCGGTCGGATTGGATCGCAACGGCATGCCGTTCGGGTTGCAGATCGTCGGTCCGCGCGGCGGCGACGCCAAGGTGCTTGCCGTTGCGGCGGCCCTCGAGCGGGTGCTGGCAGGCGATCCACGTACGGCGCGACCGGTGCCGGACATCGCCGCGCTGGCGAAGGCTCAACGCCTGAGCGACAGTCCAGGGTTCCTGGGGTTCGACTGACGCGCCGTCGCCGCCAATACAATGACAAGAGGGATTTCCGTTGAAGCGCCGTACATTCTTGAAGGGGGCCGTTGCAGCCGGCCTCGGCAGTACCTCGTTGACGTCTCTCGCCCGGGCCCAGGCCGGGCGCTCCACGCTGATGAAATTCGTGCCGCAGGCCAATCTGAGCGCGCTCGACCCGATCTGGACCACCGCGACCGTGACCAATAATCACGGCTACTATGTCTTCGACACGCTCTTCGGCGCCGACATGGACTTCAAGCCGCAGCCACAAATGGCCGAAGGGCACGAGGTGCTGAACGATGGCAAGACCTGGCGCATCGCGCTTCGTGACGGTCTGGTCTTCCATGACGGCGCGCCGGTCAAGGCCGCCGATTGCGTCGCCAGCCTGAAGCGCTGGTGCCAGCGCGACCCGTACGGGCAGTTGCTGGCCAAGGTGGTTGAAAGCTGGCAGGTCGTCGATGACCGGGTCTTCGAGATCAAGCTGACGCGCGCCTTCCCGACGATGCTCGAGGCTCTCGCCAAGGTCGATACGCCGCCCTTCATCATGCCCGAACGGCTGGCCGTGACCGATGCCAGCAAGCAGGTGACGGAGATCGTCGGCTCCGGCCCCTACCGCTTCATCCCGGGCGAGTATGTCTCCGGCAGCCGGGTGGTCTACGAGAAATTCGCCGGCTACAAGCCACGTCCCGAGCCGGCGAGCCGCAATGCTGGCGGCAAGACCGGCTATTTCGAGCGGGTGGAATGGCAGGTCCTGCCCGATCCCGCGACCGCGGCTTCGGCCCTGATGAAGGGCGAGGTCGACTGGTGGGAGCGTCCGCTGACCGACCTGCAGCCGTTGCTCGCGAGCAATCCAGAGATCAGGCGGGAGGCGACGGACACCTCCGGCCGGATGGCTATCATGCGGTTGAACCACCTGCACCCGCCCTTCAACAATCCCAAGGTGCGCCAGGCCGTTCGCATGGCGGTCAACCAGGAGGATTACATGCAGGCGACGCAGGGCGACGACACCACGCTCTGGCAGACCTGCCGCAGCCTCTGGCCGCGCGGCACGCCCTATTATACCGGCGAGCAGGAAGACCTGATGCCGCAAAACCTGGACAAGGCGAAGGCCGCCCTGGCGGCGTCCGGTTATGCTGGCGAGAAGGTCGTCATCATCAGCCCCACCGATTTCCCCGATATCGGCCCACTCGGGCAGGTCACCGGCGAATTGCTGCAGCGTCTCGGCATGAATGTGCAGATGGCCGACAGCGACTGGGGTACGGTCGTGCAGCGTCGCGGCAATCGCGAAAGCGTCGAGAAGGGCGGCTGGAGCATCTTTCACACCACCGGCCCGGCGGTGGGCTGGAGCAACCCGGCGCTGTCGCTGCTCGTCCGTGGTCAGGGAGCCAAGGGCTGGTTCGGCTGGTGGGAGAACGAGACCGCCGAGAAGCTGGCCGAGGAGTGGCTCTACGCTGCCGATGCGGCTGGCCAGAAGAAGGCTGCCGTTGCCCTGGCGCGGCTGGCGCTCGAAGAGGTCGCGACCATCCCGCTCGGCCAGTTCGTCATTCGCACGGCCTATCGCAAGAGCCTGACCGGCATGCTGCCGGGCTCCGCGCCCTATCCCTGGGGCCTGCGCCGGGCCTGACCGGCGCAGGGCGGCTTCGCGTCAGGCMGCAGGGCCTGCCGCGACCGCGGCAGACCAGGGCGATACGAGATCGCTGCAACCCTCCGCACCGTCGGTGTCGACGCGGATCAGGTTCGGGCAGGCGAAGTTGATCGGCAGCACCCCGTGCTCGACGACCGAGACCGGTCCGGCCGCTTCCAGCGCATCGAGAACATCGTCAGGCAGGCGGCAATCGGCGCTGGTCGAATCCGGCCCGGAGACGTCGATGCGCGGCGCATGGGCGGCCTCGCCGACGTCCATGCCGAAATCGAGCGTCCAGGCCAGGCTCTGGTAGACGCTGGCGAGGATACGCCGGCCGCCCGAGGCGCCCATGGCAAACCGCGGCCAGTTGCCGTCCTTCGGCGCCACCACGACCGGGCACATGTTGCAGAGCGGTCGCGCGCCGGGGGTGATCGCATTGGCGCTGCCGGGGCGCGGATCGAACCACATCATGCCGTTGTTCATCAGCACGCCGGTCTCGGGCAGCACGACGCGGCTGCCCATCGACGAGAGCAGCGTGGTGGTAATGGCGACAAGATTGCCCTCGCCATCGACCACGGTCAGATGCGTGGTGCAGGTGTCGGCCGGTTCCGGTGCAGCGTGTGCGGCGCCGAGTCCGGCGAGGCGCTCGGCATAGGCCTCGCGCATCACCGTCGAGAGCTTTGCGAACCAGGCGGCGTCCGGGCCTCCTGTCGGCGGAGCGACTGCGGCCATGCCTTCGACCACTGCGGCGAGCGTCGGGGCGGCCGTCAGCCCGCCGGCCGTGTGCAGCACATGCGTTCCGCGCCAGTCGATCACGGGAGCCTGCCGGACGGTCGCTTCGCAGCCTGCGAGGTCGGTCGCATCGACGACGCCGCCCACTGCCGCGATGTCGGCTGCGAGGCGCCTTGCGGTTTCGCCTTCGTAGAAGTCGCGCAGGCCGGCCTCGGCCAGGCGCTCCAGGGTCGCTGCAAGATTGCCGAGCCTCATGAAGCCCGGGACACCTTGATAGGGCGGCACCGGCGGCAGGCCGCCAGGCAGATAGATGCGGGCGCTTTCTTCATAGAGCCGCAAGACCGAGGCCGAGGAGGCGATCTTCAGCGTCGTGTACCAGTCCTGCGCCAGCCCGCGCCTGGCGAGCGCGATCGCAGGGGCGAGGAGGTCGGAGACCGGCAGTCCGCTGCCGAAATGCTGTTTCAGCGCCGCATAGCCCGCAACCGACGAAGGGATGCAGAAGGAGAGCGGTCCGTGGATATTGCGGTCGTCCACCACCTCCGGCCAGGTGAAGAGGTCCTTCTTCATCGCGCCGGTCAGCGGGTAGTCCGCTGGATCGGCGCGACGGGGCGCGACGGGGCCGAAATCGATGACCTGCGCCCGCTGCTCACCGGCCTTCAGCACGACCGCGAAGCCGATGCCGCCGAGACCGCTGTTCCAGGGTTCGACCGCGGCGAGCGCGAAGCAGGCAGAGACGGCGGCGTCTGCGGCATTGCCGCCGGCGTCCAGGATCGCTGCGCCGGCTGCGGCTGCCTCGCGGTTCTGCGAGACGACAATGCCGTTCTTTCCGCGCGCCGAGGGCTTGGTCAGGTTCCAGTTCTGCGTCCGGTAGACAGTCTCACGCGCGCTCTTGGCAACGGCCATATATCCAACTCCCCTTGTTCGAGGGCGCATGCTTCCACGATTCCGCGGCGCGGCGGAAGGCTGGCAAAGCAGGCCCGCCCTGCGATCGGCTCGGGGGCGGCTCTGCTGCGGCGGCAGGGTTCGCGACCCCAGGTTGAGGATGTCGCAGCAAATGGCTGGCGCAATGCGTGCGAGCCATTAATCTTGGAACGGATTGAACCTCCGCCGCATTCGCAGCGACAAACCTGCGAGCCGGCATGCAGGGCCTCGCGCGATGCATACCGAGTCCGACGAAGACCTCGTCAAGCGGATCGCCTCGGGCGACCGGCTCGCGATGAAGGTGCTGTTCTCGCGGCACCAGGTGCATGTCTATCGTTTCGCGCTGCGGCTCGTGCGCGACGAGACGGTTGCGGAGGATGTGATCAGTGACGTCTTCATGGACCTCTGGCGGCAGGCGGACCGGTTCGAGGCGCGCGCCAGCGTCACGACCTGGCTCCTCGCCATCACCCGCAACAAGGCCTACTCGCTGCTGCGCAAGCGGCGCGAGGCTGGCCTGGACGACGAATTCGCCGAATCCATCGAGGACGAGGCGGACGATCCTGAAATCGTGCTGCAGAAGCAGGACAAGGGTCTCGCGATCAGGGCCTGCCTCGGGAAGCTCAGCCTCGAACACCGCGAGGTCATCGATCTCGTCTATTATCACGAGACCTCCGTGGAGGAGGTGGCGCGGATTGTCAGCATCCCCGAGAACACCGTCAAGACGCGGCTCTTCCATGCCCGCAAGAAGCTGGGCGAGCTGCTCAAGGCGGCCGGGATCGATCGGGGCTGGCCATGAGTGCTTTCGGAGGCCGGTTCGATCCGCCCAATCGGGAGGTGCGCCATGACTGAGGGCATCGCGACCGATCCGAGGCGACGTGAGCTCGAAGAGCTGCTGCCCTTCTACGCCAATGACCGCATTTCGGCTGCCGACAAGGCGCGCGTCGAGACGGCGCTGGCGACTGATCCTGAACTCGCCGCACGGCTCGAGATCATCCGTGAGGATATGGCGGAGACGATCCTGCTCAACGAGAGCCTGGGCGCCCCTTCGCCACGCGCGCTCGACCGTCTGATGGCCGGCATCGAAGCCGAACCGCAGCAGGCGCCGCTTCTGGCACGGGCCCGCGGCGGCTTCCTGAGCTGGCTCGGCCAATGGCTGGCGGCGCTGCCGCCGCGAAAGCTTGCCTATGCCAGCGCCGCGGCTCTGGCATTGATCGCGATTCAGGGCGTTGCGCTGACGGGCGTTGCCCTGCGCGGTGGCGGGGGTGGGTTCCGGACTGCGTCTGCGCCGGGAACATCGTCCTCGGAGCGTTATGTCCTGCTCAGCTTCGTACCGGATGCAAGGGCCGCCGACATTGCCGCTTTCTTCAAGCGCTACGAGGCGTCGGTGGTCGACGGTCCGCGCGCCAACGGCTTCTTCAAGGTGCGCGTCGGCGACGCGAAGCTGACGCCGGCGCAGGTCGACGCCATCGCGGCGCGGATGAAGGCCGAGGCTGCGATCATCAGCTTCGTAGCGCCGGCCCCGTAGCGGGCGCGACGGGGGCTTTGGGATGCTGGCCTTGGGGCCGAAATGGGGAGTGGGTGCCGTGCTCCGTCAAACCAGCGGGAGGTCGCATCAACAGTGGGCGCGATTTGCCGGTTGCGCCGCCCTGGTCTGGCTCATCGGGCTGATTTTCCCAGCTTCCGCTCAAGATTTCAGGACCGGCGGTCAGCGCTTCGGCCAGGGCCAGGGACTGAGCCAGAGGTCGGAGACAGGAAGCGATCGCGTCCCGACGACCAGGCCCTATCCCGACCAGCGTCCCGGTGGCGCGCCTGGGCGGCCGCCTCGTTATCCTGGACGATATCCGGGCGGAGGTAGCTGGGGGCCCGCGGCCGTCGGTGTCGGCGCCGGCATCATCGGCGGGTTGATCCTGGATCAAGCGAGCCGCCGGCCGGTCATCATCGAGGAT
>NZ_JBFTZN010000248.1:0-8776 GCF_056406775.1 Allobosea sp. P1_A7 | reverse complement strand
TCACTGGCTCGAAGAAGGTCCTTGGCGCGATACGACCGGACGGCGCGATCGTCGTGGTCAATACAGCCGAGAGCATGCCGGGGGATTTCACTCGCAATGCCGATTTCTCGCTGCCCATCGAGCGGCTGAAACGGGCGATCATCTCGGCATCAGGGCGTGAGCGGACGCATCTCGTCGATGCGACGGCGGCTGCGAACGCTTTCCTCGGCAACGCCATTGCTGCCAACATGTTCATGCTCGGTTATGCGTGGCAGTTCGGCGGCGTGCCGCTGTCGCGCGCCTCGCTGCTCCGAGCGATCGAGCTCAACGGCGAAGCGGTCGCCATGAACAAGCAGGCCTTCGAGCTCGGCCGGCGTGCGGCGCATGATCCGGACGCTCTGATCTGTGCCCTTGCGGAGGCCAAGGCGCCGACACGGGCGCGGCATCTCTCCGAGACGCTGGAAGAGATCATCGCGCGTCGCGTCGATTATCTCACTGCCTACCAGAATGCGGCCTATGCGGCGCGCTATCGCCATCTTGTCGCGCGCATCCAGGTCAAGGAAGTGCAGGTCATGCCGGGGCAGAGCGCGCTTGCCGAAAGCGTGGCGCGCTATCTCTTCAAGCTGATGGCCTACAAGGACGAGTATGAGGTTGCGCGGCTCTATGCGGATGGCTCGTTCCAGAAGCAGGTGGCCGCCACCTTCGAGAAGGACAGCGCTTCGGGTGAGAGGCTGCGCTACGAGTTTCATCTCGCGCCGCCTCTGCTCGCCAAGGTCGATCCCCATACCGGCCTGCCGCGGAAGATGAGCTTCGGCCCCTGGATGATGAAGGCCTTCGGCCTGCTGGCGAAACTGAAGGGCCTGCGCGGCACGGCCTTCGACATCTTCGGCCGTACCGAGGAGCGCAGAACGGAGCGCCGGCTGATCGCTGAATACGACGCGCTGATCGGCGAGCTGGTGAACCGGCTGACACCGGAGAACCATGCGCTCTGCGTGGCACTGACGGCAATTCCGGAGAAGATCCGTGGTTTTGGCCATGTCAAGGAACGCCACCTCAAGCAGGCTAAGGCCGAGGAGACCGATCTCCTGGCCCGGCTGCGTGACGGCTCGGCTGCGGCATTGGCCATGCCGAGAGCGGCCGAGTAGACGGACCTGACCGGGGTCGTCCCAGGGGGATGACCTCCGCCGTCCGGTTTGGTCCGCACGATCGTTCAAGACATTCAGCCGCCCGGGCCTGACAACATGCTGCTCATCCACCAGTGGAGGCGCAGCATGGAGGGGTTGTTCGGTTTCGTCCTTGCCGGGCTCGCACTCGCGGGCAGTCCCGGACCTGCCACTTTGAGCCTGGCTGCAACCGGTGCTGCCTTCGGGGCCCGCGAGGGGCTCGTCTATGCTGCCGGCATCACCAGCGGCATGGCCGCGGTCATCGCGATCACCGCCAGCGGCATGGTCGGGGTGCTGATGGCGCTGCCTGGCGTAGCGCCGGTGGTGACGGTCGCTGCGGCCGGGTATTTTCTCTATCTGGCCTATCGCATCGCCACTGCACCACCCTTGAGCGAGGCGAGCGAACGCGGTGAGCGACCGTCCTTCGCAGCAGGTGCCCTGCTGTCGCTCGTCAACCCGAAGGGCTATGCGGCGATGGCTGCGCTGTTCTCCGGTTTCGTCCTGTTGCGCGAGMGGGTTGCCGCCGATGCGCTGGCGAAGGCGGCGGTGCTGATGGCGATCATCGCCGCGGTCAATCTGCTCTGGCTCGCCACGGGAGCGGCGCTGACCCGCTGTTTTCGTCGGCCGCGGCTGAATCGGGCCATCAATATCGTCTTCGCGGTCCTGCTGATTGCGTCGGTCGCATTTGCGCTGGTGCGTTGAGGCTCGCCCGTAGGCAAATGCGGCCGGTCGACTGCAGGTTTAGGCCCCGCCATGGGGCCGTGTGGACGGTGGTGCGGCCAAGCGCACGGTCGTGTTGAGCGGGCCAAGGACCCGCCCGTCGGCGGAATGCAGTTCGAGGCGCCCGACAGGCAGTCCGGTTTCGTTGTCGATGAGTGCGGAATGGGGCTCGCCCGGCTCGTAGCACTGGTCCTCCCCCCATTGCCGCAATCCAGCAACGACGACGAACAGGCCGCGGCCCTTCTGCGTCAGCACATATTCCTGATAGGCGCTGCCATCCGAAGCGGGCGCGATCTCAAGAATGCCGAGTTCGACAAGATTGCGCAGCCGTGCGGCGAGGATGCCCTTGGCGACGCCGAGGCTCTTCTGGAATTCACCGAAGCGCCGCACGTCGCTGAACGCATCGCGAATGATCAGGAGAGACCACCAGTCGCCGATCGCGTCCAGGGCGCGGGCGACGGGGCAATCCGCATCCCTGAGGCTGGTGCGTTTGACCATCGGTTTCCGTCTCACTTCCCCGTGATGTCCGGTTCCAAAATAGGACTGGATTCAGCTACATGCAACATGGTTCCATTATAGAACCATGTTGCATGGGATAACCTAATGAAGCCTCTGAACTCAGCCACCCCCGCCATATCCCGGGTCGAGCCTCCCAGCGGCCGCAATGCCCCGGGACAGGAAGACGGAGCCAGCGCGCGCCAGGGCCTCTCCCACGCGGTAACGCTGCTCTTCGCCGTCGCCTGCGGCCTCAGCGTGGCAAACATTTATTATGCCCAGCCGCTGCTCGATGTGATGGCGCGCGATCTCGCGATCAGTCCGGCCGCGATCGGCGGCGTGGTGACGGTGACGCAAGTCGGCTACGCGCTCGGGCTGGTCTTCATCGTGCCGCTTGGCGATCTGCTCGATCGTCGGCGGTTGATCGGCACGCAAGCGCTGCTCTCAGGCCTGGCACTGCTTGTCGTCGGCTTGGCGCCGAGCGCAGCCGTCCTGCTGGCGGGGATGGTGGCAGTTGGCCTGCTCGCAGTCGTCGTGCAGGTGCTCGTTGCCTTTGCGGCCAGCATGGCGGCAGACGAGGAGCGCGGGCGGACCGTGGGCAGGATCACGAGCGGGATCGTGATCGGCATTCTCCTGGCGCGGTTCGCTTCGGGAGTGCTCGCCGATATCGGGGGCTGGCGCCTGGTCTATCTGGCGTCGGCGGTGCTCTCCGTGCTGATGGCCTTCCTGCTGTTCCGGGTGCTGCCGAAGCATGAGCGCGCCGCGGCGAGGATCTCCTATCCGGAGTTACTCGCGTCTGTGGTGGGCCTGTTCGTTGGGGAGCCGATCCTGCGAGTACGCGCCGTGCTCGCCTTGTTGATCTTTGCCAGTTTCAGCGTGTTCTGGACGTCGCTGGTCCTGCCGCTCAGCGCCGCACCTTTCTCCCTGTCCCATACCGAGATCGGGATGTTCGGTCTCGTCGGGCTGGCGGGGGCACTTGCTGCCGCCCGTGCCGGATCGCTCGCGGACCGAGGATTCGGTCAGCGCGTCACCGGTCTTTCGCTGGGCCTGCTGGTGCTGTCCTGGGTCCCGATCGCCTCGATGAGCGCATCGCTCTGGAACCTGATTATCGGCGTTGTCCTGCTCGATCTCGCGATCCAGGCCGTGCATATCACCAACCAGACCATGATCTTCGCGGTGCGGCCCGATGCCCGAAGCCGGCTCGTCGGCGGCTATATGGTGTTCTATTCGATTGGCAGCGCGCTAGGCTCGATCGCCTCAACCATGGTCCATGCCCGCGCAGGCTGGACTGGCGTCTGCGTGCTGGGAGCCTCGATCAGCCTGTTGGCGCTGCTGTTCTGGGCGGCGACCCGCCGGCACCAGCCCGCAGAGATCCGGGCCGAATGACCCGAAGAGCCCGTGCCAAACCCCGCTTGGTGCGCCGGGCTTGAGTTGGCCGTCCATGACGCCGCATACTGAGTCGGCATTGCGGGCTCGTGCCCGTTCTAACGCGCGGTGAACATGCCTTGATCTCTCCCKAAGACCTGCGCCGCATCGCTGCCTGGTCGCGCGACCTGAAGCCGGAAGAATTTGAGGAAGCGCGACGCGGAATCAGCCTGAAATCCTACGGGAAGGGCAACTACATCTGTCATGTCGGCGACCGGCTCGAGTCCTGGACCGGTGTCGCCGAGGGGCTGGTGAAGATGAGCACCACCTCGAAGGAAGGTAAATCCGCGACACTGGCCGGCCTGCGTGCGGGGGCCTGGTTCGGAGAGGGCACGGTGATCAAGGCTGAGCTGCGCCGCTATGATCTGGTGGCGCTACGCGACACCCAGCTCGCGCTGATGCGGCGCTCGACCTTCCTCTGGCTGTTCGAACACAGCGCGGCGTTCAATCGCTTCCTCGTCCATCAGTTCAATGAGCGGCTCGGCCAGTTCATCGCACTGGCGGAGACCGAGCGGATGCTGGACTCGACCGCCCGTCTCGCCCGCAATCTTGCCTGGCTGTTCAACCCGATCCTGTATCCCGGCCAGAGCCTGACACTCGCGATTTCGCAGGAAGAGCTCGGCCTGCTCGCCGGCATGTCGCGGCAGATGGCCAATCAGGGGCTTGCTAAGCTTGCAGACCTAGGTCTGCTCGAGGTCGGCCACGGAGCGGTGACTGTCCTCGATCTGGATCGGCTCGCGCGTTACGACGGCTAGGGAACGCAGACACTCCAGTGTGCCTGATCACTCTCGGCCGAGGCGTTCGAATGCCTGTTTCAAGGGAGCGTCCGAGATCCGGATGAAGCCGAGATAGGGATGGTCCATGTCGATGATCAGCACCAGCGCTCCGGTCACCGACAAGGCGCAGACGAACAAAGTCGCCATAACCGTTCCATTGCCCGGGGCCAACAGACCGAACGAGGCGAAGAGCAAGGCGAGCCAGAACACGAGGATGGCCAGGAATGCGCCGGGAAATCCTCCCACTTCCGTTTCGGCGCGCATCCATCGCGCCTCCGCAATCTGTCCGCTGAGTTGAAGGGCGCGCGCCTGGAGCCAGCGCTGGGAGTCGGTTTGTGGCGACAGGTTTCGCAGCGCCCCCTGGACCATTTCGATATCCAGACCGTCGTCGAGCGACCGTTCGCTGCCGGCATCGCTCAACCTGATCTCGAGAAGCTTGTGGAGCGTTTCCCGCGTTTCCCTCGTCTCCTGGCCGTACTGCGCCATGACGCGGTCGAGCAGGAGCACGCGMGCCGCCGTTGTTCTCAAGCCCGTCCCGGCCTCGTCGAATGATCGTTTCGCTGAGGCGATCAAGAGGCCAAGCGCGAGCGCCGAGAGCGTTCCAACGACTGCCGTCGCAAGCTTGATGGCGTCCCGGGACTCCGGACTCAGGTGATGTTCCGGCAGGCGTGCGCGCAAAAACATCCCGATCAAGGCCGCGCCGAACACGCACAAAAAGGCTATGCAGCCGATGACGTAAGGATCCATGGAGCGGCGCCTGGTTGGTGGCTGCCTTGCGGTGTCGTTTTTCAGAACATCGAAGAAGACAGCTCAGTCAATTCGCGCAACTCCTAGGGATAGGAGTGGCCGGCTGGATCTGGCAGGTCCCGAATTCAGGCTTGCCGAAGTCTCCAGAACGGCAAGGATTCACGCTCTCGCACACTTCGGCGGGACAATAGCGACCAAATAACAAGTTGTCTGTCAAGTGCCTCCTTGCGAAGATGTGTCGGGCCTGCAAGGCTTGCATGAACAAAGAGGTCGGAACCGGCCCGGAAAGAAGGCTGCTGCAATGTACGGCGGCCGGACAGGGAGAACGCAACCGTGGCAAGCGCAACCGCCGGCCAGGCGGATACCTTTCCGAAATTGCTGATGCGCAATGCGCGTGAGCGCGGCAGCCGCACGGCATACCGGCACAAGGATCTCGGCATCTGGCAATCCTGGAACTGGGCCGAGATGGCCGAGCAGGTTCGTGCCTATGCCAAGGGATTGCAGGAACTCGGTCTCAAGCGCGGCGAGAAGGTCGCGATCATCGGCTACAACCGGCCACGCCTCTACTGGTCGATGTGCGCGGCGCAGTGGCTCGGCGCCATTCCGGTGCCGGTCTATGCCGATTCCGTCGCTGACGAGATGGCCTATGTGCTCGACCATGCCGAGGCGGTCTTCGCCTGCGTCCAGGATCAGGAGCAGGTCGACAAGGTGCTCTCGATCGCCGACCGCCTGCCGCGCCTGAGGAACATGCTCTACGACGAGTCGCGTGGCCTGCGTGATTACGACCATGCCAAGCTGCACGACATTGGTCGCGTGATCGAGGCCGGGGCCAAGGCCCTGAAGGCGAATTCAGCAGCGTCGGCCGGGCTCGACCGCGAGATGGAGGCCGGGACCGGCTCGGACCTCGCTGTCATCCTCTACACCTCGGGTACCRCCGGCCGCCCCAAGGGCGTGATGCTCAGCCATTACAACGTCATCACGGCGGCCGAGATCGGCTGCCAGTTCGACGGGCTGAACGAGGAAGACGAGGTCATCGCCTATCTGCCGATCGCCTGGGTCGGCGACCACGTCTTCTCCTATGCGCAGGCGATCGTCGCCGGCTTCTGCGTCAACTGCCCTGAAGGGCCGGAGACGGTGATCGATGATCGCCGCGAGGTCGGCACGACCTACGCTTTCGCGCCGCCGCGGGTCTTCGAGAACATGCTGACCATCACCATGGTGCGCATGGAGGATGCCGGGCCGTTGATGCGCAAGATGTTCCATTTCTTCCTCGGCGTGGCGAAGAAGCATGGTGAGAAGATCCTGAACGGCGAGCCGGTCCCGCTCGGAGCGCGGCTGCTCTACAAGCTCGGCGACGCGTTGATCTACGCTCCGCTGCGCAATCGTTTCGGCCTGACCAGCATCAAGGTCGGCTACACCGCCGGCGAGGCGATTGGCCCCGAGATCTTCCGCTTCTACCGGTCGATCGGCGTCAACCTGAAGCAGCTCTACGGCCAGACCGAGGCCGGGGTCTACATCACCATGCAGCCCAATGGCGAAATCCGGGCCGACACCGTCGGCCGCCCGGCGCCGCTGGTCGAGATCAAACTCGATGAGAATGGCGAGGTCCTCTACCGGTCACCCTCCATCTTCGGCGGCTATTACAAGGATCCGGAGAAGACGGCAGAGACGATGACCGCGGATGGTTATGTCCGTTCCGGCGATGCCGGTTTCTTCGACGAGACCGGCCATCTCAAAATCATCGACCGGGCCAAGGATGTCGGGAAACTCAATTCCGGCGAGCTGTTCCCGCCGAAATACATCGAGAATAAGCTCAAGTTCTATCCGAACATCAAGGAGGCGGTCGCTTTCGGCCAAGGCCGCGACTACGCGACCGTTGCGCTCAATATCGACCTGACGGCCGTCGGCAACTGGGCCGAGCGCAACAATGTCGTCTATGCCTCCTATCAGGAACTGGCCGGCCACGATCTCGTCTACGGCATGATCGCCAAACATATCGACGAGGTGAACAAGTCGCTGGCGTCCGAGCCGGCGATGGGCGGAGCCCAGGTCAAGCGCTTCCTGATCCTGCACAAGGAACTCGACGCCGACGATGGCGAGCTGACGCGGACCCAGAAGGTCCGGCGCGGCTTCATCGCCGAACGCTACGCGCCCCTGGTGAACGCGCTCTATGACGGCTCGAGTGAGGCCGACATCTCTACCGAAGTCACCTTCGAGGATGGGCGCAAGGGCGTGATTTCCGCACGGGTCAAGGTGCGTGACGCCAAGACCTACCCGGCAACGGCGCCCGAGCGACCTGACGCGGCGAGGGCAGCATGAATGCGGAACCCATGAACGTTACCGGCACGCCGATCCCCGCCAAGAAGGGCGAGATCCTGCTCTCGGTCGAGAATGTCTCGCTGCGCTTCGGCGGCGTGAAGGCGATCTCCGGCGTCTCCTTCGACATCCGCAAGGGCGAGGTGCGCGCCATCATCGGCCCCAACGGGGCCGGCAAGACCTCGATGCTGAATTGCATCAATGGTTTCTATCATCCGCAGGAAGGCCAGATCACCTACAGGGGCGTGCGTCGCACTAGGATGAAGCCGCACCAGGCGGCTGCGGCCGGCATCGCGCGGACCTTCCAGAACGTCGCGCTGTTCAAGGGCATGTCGACGCTCGACAACATCATGACCGGGCGCACGCTGAAGATGCGGCGCGGCTTCTTCTGGCAGGCCTTGCGGCAGGGGCCGGCGATGGCCGAGGAGATCGAGCACCGCAGGGTGGTCGAGGACATCATCGACTTCCTGCAGATCGAGCACATTCGCAAGCTGCCGGTCGGCAAGCTGCCCTACGGGCTGCAGAAGCGTGTCGAGCTGGGCCGCGCGCTGGCGATGGAGCCGGAGCTCCTGCTGCTCGACGAGCCGATGGCCGGCATGAACCTCGAGGAGAAGGAGGACATGTGCCGCTTCATCCTCGACGTCAACAACCAGTTCGGCACGACGATCGCGCTGATCGAGCACGACATGGGCGTGGTCATGGACCTGTCCGACCGTGTCGTGGTGCTCGAATACGGCCGCAAGATCGCAGACGGCACGCCCGACGAGGTCAAGCAGGATCAGAAGGTGATCGATGCCTATCTCGGCGTGGCGCATTGAGGGAGGCATCAATGCCGCACGGATCCGATCTGCGGAGTTCGAGGGTATGCCGGCTGATGTCGGGATCATCGAAGCTTCCACTTGCGACCCCGAGCGCCGCCATCATGTGCGCGGGGCCTCTCGGCCTTACCCGGATCTGGAGACGGCCATGACGCGATCGCCAACCAAGGACATCCAGCCATGAGCGAAGTCGCTGCGCGCCCTGCGCCCAACCTGCTCAGCAATGGCTGGATCAAGACCGGCCTCATTCTTGTGGGCATCATCCTTGCCGCGATCGTCGGTGCACAGCTCGATTCCTCCGGCACGCTGCACAAGGTGTTGATCGACCCCTTCCAGC
>NZ_JBFTZN010000247.1:0-8818 GCF_056406775.1 Allobosea sp. P1_A7 | reverse complement strand
GCTCAGCGCACTGCCTGCGAGCCAGTTCCGTTTGGCCGTCAGCCAGGCGATATAGCGCAAATGATAGCGCACATTGGCGCGTGCGGCGCGGATGGCGCTCATTTCCGGCGGGCCACCGCCCTCATCCCGGCTCATGAAGCGCTTCATGACCTTCTCGAGCACCAGCGGGTTGGTGATCTCGCTATCGAATTTGAGGTTGAACCAGTCGAGCAGGCGACGAACCTCGACGCGCTCTGCCATCCCCTCGGGCAACAGGCGCCGCGGGCCCAGCGCCAGCCCGCGGGTCTCGTCGAGATATTCCGAGATCGGTCCGGCGCCCGGGACGGCAAAGCCGTTCTCCTCGCGAAAAACCGGTGTCGTACCAGCTGTGTTGAGTTCCAGAAACTCGCGCCGGCGCTCCCAGACACGTTCCTCGATCAGCTCCGCCTCCTGCCCGAACTCGCTAAGGACGAGCCGGATGAAGCGCGAATGCGGGCATAACGGATAATGATGAAGGGACGCCATTGCACTCTTGAAACAGATGGATGCGGCCGAAGCAGGGCTGTCGAAGGGGGGAGGCATCGGGCTATGCGCCGCACATTTGCTATAGTCTCGGCTACGCCCCCTCACAACCCGCTGCCCATGGGAAGCCACGAATCCACGGCATTGGCTTGGCGAAGTGGTAACCAATTGGCAAAGAGCTTGGTTCCATAGAGGGGTACGGTTTACCTCTGCCGCGGCGGCGATCTGAGGCTTCCTGGGAAACAGCCATGCAAAACCTGTTCGAAGCGATCGTGCTCGGCATCGTCGAGGGTCTGACCGAGTTCCTGCCGGTCTCCTCCACTGGCCATCTCCTGCTGCTCGGTCACTTTCTCGGCTTTGAATCGAACGGCAAGACCTTCGAGGTCCTGATCCAGCTCGGCGCGATCCTTGCCATCCTGCTGGTCTATTTCCGGCGGCTACTCGACATCGCGCTGCGGCTGCGGACCGATCCGGCGGCACGGCGCTTCGTGATCGGCGTGCTCGTCGCCTTCCTGCCGGCAGCGGTGATCGGCGCCTTGCTGCATGGCTTCATCAAGGGCGTGCTGTTCAACCCGTTCCTGGTCTGCTGCGCCCTGATAGCGGGCGGGCTCGTGCTGCTCGTCGTCGACGAACTCGAGCTCGAGGTGAAGCACACCGACGCCACCACCTTCCCGCTGCCGATGTATCTCAAGATCGGCTTCATCCAGTGCCTGGCGATGATTCCGGGCGTCTCCCGTTCGGGTTCGACGATTGTCGGCGCCATGCTGCTCGGCGCGAGCAAACGCGCGGCGGCGGAGTTCTCGTTCTTCCTCGCCATGCCGACCATGGCGGGCGCCTTCGCCTATGACCTCCTTAAGAATTACAAGACCCTGACCTTCGACGACACGATGCTGATCGTGGTCGGCTTCGTCGCGGCCTTCTTCGCGGCGCTCCTCGTGGTCAAGACCTTCCTCGACTACGTCTCGCGCCGTGGCTTCGCGCTCTTCGCCTGGTGGCGCATCATCGTCGGCGCAGCGGGTTTGGCGGGTCTGTGGGTGTTCGGCTGATCGGAAGGCCCGTCGAGAACTGGGATCCCAGCAGTTCCGACTGAAGGCGCTGTCCATCGCGGCCTGCCATGTGGCGCCGCGGCTTTTCCGGCGCTGCCGTGCTAGCCTGCAAGCGCCGCTATGGGGTGACCGGACGTTTTCGACCGGGCCCCGAGATGCCAGGAGCGAGCCTGCCGTGAGTGTCATTGCCGCCTGTCATTATGTCGATGGGAAGCGCGTCGGGACCGTTGCGCTCGACCAGCCTTCGACCTGTGCCCAGGACCAATCCGATTTCGTCTGGATCGGCCTGCTGGAACCCTCCGAAGAGGAGTTGCGCACGCTCCAGAGCAGCTACGGCCTGCATCCACTTGCGGTCGAGGATGCGCTCAAGGCGCATCAGATGCCCAAGGTCGACATCTATGGCGACCAGCTCTTCATCGTGGCGCGCACGGCGCATCTCGAGGATGACCAGATCGCCTATGGCGAGACGGCGATCTTCGTCGGCAAGCACCACATCATCACGGTTCGCCACGGCTCCGCACGGGCCCATACCGAGCTGCGCAGCCAACTCGAGGCCGCGACCGCCCAGATGCGCTACGGCGTCGATTATGTCCTGCACGGCGTGCTGGACTTCATCGTCGACGGCTATTTCCCGATTGTGGAGACGATCGAGGAGGACGTCCTGGAGATGGAGCGGGAGATGCTCGCCAGCGAGTTCGGCCGGGTCGACGTGCCGCGCATCTTCGGACTGCGCCGCCAGCTCATCCGCTTCCAGCGGGTGCTCGGTCCGATGTCCGAACTTTGCCGCAAACTGGTGCATCTCGATCTTCCCTGCATCGATGCCGAAGCGAAGCCCTATTTCAATGACGTCTGGGACCATGCGCGGCGTGCCGAAGCCATGGTCGGGAGCCTCCGCGACATTCTGACCTCCGTCTTCGAGGCGAGTCATCTGCTGGAACAGCAGCGCCAGGGCGTCATCACCAGGCAACTCGCGGCCTGGGCGGCCATCCTCGCGGTCCCGACCGCGGTTGCCGGGATCTATGGCATGAACTTCGAGCATATGCCGGAGCTCAAGACCCAGTACGGCTATTTCGTCGTGCTCGGGCTCATCGCGGCGTTCTGCACCGCGCTCTACATGCGCTTCAAGCGTTTCGGCTGGCTGTAAGGGGAAGCCTCCCCGGCTTCGCCAGAGGGCCGCCTGCACATCTCCGCAACCCCGAAGGCCATCGTCGAACTCCCCGCCCTAGCCGATCCTGGGATCGGTCGCGGGGGTCGCCGCATCCGGCACGGGCTGCTGCTGGGCGAAGGGCAGCGAGCCGGTCTGTCGTTCGATGACACGGTGCACCACGGGCGGGTTGGGCCCCTGATGCAGGGCCCTTACCCTGTCACCGATCATGGCATCTGCCTGGGTGACGCGCTGGTTCTGGCGGATATATTCGACCCAGGTCGGACTGTCATAGCGCTCGATCCAGAGCTGCGGATCGGTCAGGTCACGCAGCAAGGCCCAGTGTCTGGCACCGTCGCGGCGACGGATGCGGCGGCGCTCGGCCATCACATTCAGGAAGGGGACGATGTCCTCCTCGCGAATGATATACTCGATGGTGACGATGATCGGGCCGCTGCGTGGCTCGATGTCGACGGCCACTTTCGGAACCTGCCAGCGGCTGAGCGGGTCAAGATTGAGCTGCTCGAGCGGCGGCAGCGCATAGCGCAGCCCAAGTGCTGCTCCCACAAGCAGAACGGCGCCTGCACAGTACAGGGCACGGTCGGTGCCGAAATGCAGGGCGATATAGCCCCAGACCCAGCTGCCGAGCGCCATCCCACCGAAGGTCGCCATCTGATAGAGCGCCAGTGCCCGGCCGACGACCCAGCGCGGCGCCGAAAGCTGCACGGTCGCGTTGAAGGTCGAGAGTGCAAGGACCCAGCTCGCTCCGGCGATGAGCAGGGCCGCCATGGTCGTCACGGTATAGACACTCAGCCCCGCCAGGATGACCGCAGCCGAGAAGGCGGCAAATGAGGCGCGCACCAGCGTCTCTGTCGTGAGCGCGCGACGTACCCGCGCGCTCAGAAGGGCCCCCCCGACCGCTCCCGCACCGAAAGCACCGAGCAGCAAGCCGAAGGTCAAAGGCCCGCCCTTGACGAGATCGCGCGCCACCAGCGGCAGCAGCGCCTGAACCGCAATGGCGCCGAATCCGAAGGCCGCACCGCGCAGCAGCACCGAGCGGATGTTTGGCGACATCGCGACATAGCGGATGCCGGCGCTCATCGCGATGCCGAGCGTCTCGCGTGGCAGCACGCGCTCGATCTTTGGAGGGTTCCAGCGTGCCAGTACGGTGACGAGCCCGATATAGCTCAGTGCATTCACCGTGAAGGAGGCGACGACGCCCGCTGCCGCAACGATGAAGCCGCCCAGCGCCGGCCCGACGCTGCGGGCAATGTTGAAACCGACGCTGTTCAGTGTGATCGCGGCCGGCAGATCGCGACGCGGCACCATCTCGCCGACCGAGGATTGCCAGGCGGGCCCGTTCAAGGCCGTGCCGCAGCCGATCAGGAAAGTTAGGCCGAGAAGCAGCCACGGGGTGATCACGCCGAACCAGGCCGAGACGGCGAGAGCCACGGAGACCGTGAACATGAAGCCCTGCGCCGTCAGCATGATCTTGCGCCGGTCGAAATTGTCGGAGATCGCACCCGCCGCCAGCGAGAACATCATGATCGGCAAGGTCGTCGAGGCCTGCACCAGCGCAACCATGTCGGCAGAACTGGCGATCGAAGTCATCAGCCAGGCTGCGCCGACCGACTGGATCATCCCGCCGAAATTGGAGGCAAGGCTCGCGAACCACACAGCCCGGAAGATCGGCTGGCGCAGAGGCACGAATGGCGAAGACAGCCCCTCATCGACCTCCCCATCCCCCGTCGCGGCAACATCGGCTGCGGCTACGTCGGCGGTGGGTTGGGCGTTCGGATCGTCAGGCATGCCATAGGGTTAGAGCCTCGCCCGCGGGATGCCAACCATCAGTTTGGAATGATTTGCTCTTAGGCCCCCGTTTGCGCGGAAAGCCCTTCCCTGCGACGCGCACGCCGCTCGACCTGCCGCGCCGCAGGCGCACGCCAGTAATGGGCGAAGGCGACGAGAAGCCCCGCCAGCGCGACCCAATGCCCGGGCCTGAGGGCCTCGAGATCACCATAGACGACGACATCGGCATTGGCCTGGAACACCAACCAGGCCGAGGCACCGGTCGCCAACGCATACCAGGCCGTCTCGCAGAGCGCAGTCAGAAGACCGGCCGCAAGCGCCGTCAGGACCAGCCGGGGCGTATCGAGCATCACGCCGAATCGCGGCAGCAGCCGGTAAAGCATCAGAAGGCCGAAGAGCCCGGTCATCAGCGCCGGCTGGGTGACGTCGATCTTCGACTGCAGGGCAAAGTGCAGCAGCCCCAGCGCAGCGATGGCATAGACGACGTTATGCAGCTGTTGCCAGCGGGCGGAACCCAGCCTGCGGATCATGCCGTCGGTCGAGGTTGCACCGAGTGCGACCAGCCCGGTCAGCCCCGTGATGCCGACGACGAGATAGAACCGTTTGACGATTTCGGAAACGATCAGCCCGGCGTCGAAACCGAGATCGATGCAGTAAAGCGCGAGATGGGCGAGCGCATAAGCCAGCACGGAGAGGCCCAGCATGCGGCGGATGCCGATGAGCTTGCTCCAGTCGAGAAGCCGGCGCAGCGGCGAGACGGCAAGGGTAACCAGCAGCAGCCTGAGCGCCCAGGTGCCGGTATCATGCACCGCCCGCGTCCAGGGCTTCGAACCGAGCTGGCCGGTCCAGGCGTCGAAGGCGAGCCAGAGCGCCGGCACCAGTACGAGCGCGAATGTCGCAGCGCGCAGCCCCGAGAAACGCCCCTGCCGGTCCAGCCATGGCAACCATGCCTTCATGCCGATCTCCACCATCGCATGTCCCGAATACGCGAGAGGCCTTGCCTCTGTCTCGCACGTCTGCACACAAGGACGTGAGCCTTCTGCGACCGGCCCCGTATTCAGAATGGACCGGCCATGCCTTCGACTAGCCCCACCGTTGTTTTCGATGTCGGCAACGTCCTGATCCGTTGGGATCCGCGCCATCTCTACCGCCAGTTGATCCCCGACGAAGCGCGCATGGACTGGTTCATGCAGAACGTCTGCACCCCAGCCTGGAACATCGAGCAGGATCGCGGCCGATCCTGGKCGGAAGCCGTCGCCGAACTGGTCTCCGTTCATCCCGAATGGGAGCGCGAGATCAAGGCCTTCGACGAACGCTGGCACGAGACGGTATCCGGCGAGATCGCCGAAAGCGTCGCGGTCCTCTCGGACCTGAAGGCCAAGGGTGAGAAAGTCTATGCGATTACCAATTTCTCGCGCGAGAAATGGGACGAGAGCGTCGCCCGCTTTCCCTTCCTCGGGTCTTTCGACGGCGTCGTGGTCTCGGCACATGAACGGCTGATCAAGCCGGATCCTGCGATCTATCACGTGCTGCTGGAGCGCTACGGCCTCGCCGCAGGTTCCTGCGTCTTCATCGACGACAGCGCCAAGAATATCGAGAGCGCGCGTCATGTCGGCATGCAAGCCGTGCATTTCGTCGAGCCGATCGACCTGCGGGCGACACTGCGTGGTCTCGGCGTCCAGATCTAGCGCCGAGCCCGTCCCGCACGTACCACGCTACGAAGACCAGAACGGCCCGAAGGCGCCTCGAAGAAAGTTCGCCACGCCATGAGCATTCCTGTCGAGAGCGTTCTGTCCACCGCCGGCACCGGCCCGTTCCAACGTCGGCTGCTCGGAATCTTTGGCCTCGTCTGGGCGGCTGATGCCATGCAGGTGCTGGCGGTCGRTTTCACCGCCGCCTCCATCGCTGCGACCTTCGGGCTCAGCGTGCCACAGGCCCTGCAGACCGGAACGCTGTTCTTCCTCGGCATGTTGATCGGCGCCGCGTTGTTTGGGCGCCTCGCCGATCGCTACGGCCGCCGTCGCGTGCTCCTGATCACGGTTGCCTGCGATGCGGTATTCGGGCTGCTCTCGGTCTTCGCCCCGTCCTTCGCAGCCCTTCTCGCGCTACGCTTCCTGACCGGCATCGCAGTCGGCGGCACGTTGCCCGTCGATTACGCGATGATGGCGGAATTCCTGCCGCCGAAGAACCGCGGGCGTTGGCTGGTCATGCTGGAGGGTTTCTGGGCGGTCGGCACGATCGCAGTCGCCCTGGCCGCCTGGGCTGCAAGCATCGCCGGGATCGCTGACGCGTGGCGCTGGATTTTTGCTGCGACGGCGCTGCCCGCGCTGATCGGCATCTGGCTGCGCTTCTGGGTGCCGGAATCACCCCTGTACCTGCTGAAGGAAGGGCGAGCGGACGATGCCAAGCGCGTGCTCAACCAGATGCTGCGCACCAACGGGAAAGCGGAACTCTCGTCCGCTTCGGCGATCACCCTGCCGCCGGCCGCGACGTCTTCCGGATTGCTCGCGCCCGATCTGCGCCGGCGCACCCTGCTGATCCTCGGAATCTGGTTCCTTGTCTCGGTGTCCTATTACGGCGTCTTCACCTGGATGCCGGCCAAGCTCGCCGGCGAGGGTTTCGGCTTCGTCCGTGGCTATGGCTTCCTCGTCATCGTCGCGCTGGCCCAGCTGCCTGGCTATGCGCTGGCCGCCTATGGCGTCGAGACATGGGGCCGGCGACCGACCCTGATCGGCTTCCTGCTGCTCAGCGCGGCAGGCTGCGCCCTGTTTGTCGGCGCTGGCAGCGCAACAGTGATCGGCGCGTCGATCCTGCTGATGAGCTTTGCGCTGCTCGGCACCTGGGGTGCACTCTACGCCTTTACGCCCGAGCTCTATCCGACGGAACTCCGCGGCACGGGCATGGGGGTTGCCGGCGCCATGGCGCGGCTCGGCGGCCTGCTCGCGCCATCGGCGGTGGCGCTCGTGATTGCGCAGAGTTTTGCCACTGCGATCGCCCTGTTCGCAGCCCTGCTGCTGGTTGCAGCGGTTGCAGCCTTCCTGATCGACGCCGAGACGCGTCAGGCCGTTCTGGCGTAGTCGGACCGGCTGGGCTCGCGTCATCCCGGGCGCACGAAGCCAGCCCCGGGATGACCTTAGCGAGGGAGAGCGGAACCTGAGCTCCGCTCAGGAATCCATCTTCAGCGCAGCGATGAAGGCTTCCTGCGGGATCTCGACCTTGCCGAACTGCCGCATCTTCTTCTTGCCTTCCTTCTGCTTCTCCAGAAGCTTGCGCTTGCGGGTGGCGTCGCCGCCATAGCACTTGGCGGTCACGTCCTTGCGCAGCGCCCGGATGGTCTCGCGAGCAATGATCTTGCCGCCGATCGCGGCCTGGACCGGAATCTGGAACATGTGCGGCGGGATCAGCTCCTTGAGCTTCTCGCACATGGCGCGACCGCGAGCCTCGGCGCGGGTCCGGTGGACCAGCATCGAGAGCGCGTCGACCGGCTCGGCATTGACCAGGATCGACATGCGCACGAGGTCGCCCTCGCGATAGTCGGTGATGGCGTAGTCGAAGGAGGCGTAGCCCTTCGAGATCGACTTCAAACGGTCGTAGAAATCGAACACCACCTCGTTCAGCGGCAGGTCATAGACGACCTTGGCCCGCGAGCCGACATAGCTCAGGTCGATCTGCAGGCCGCGCCGATCCTGGCAGAGCTTCAGCACCGAGCCGAGATATTCGTCCGGCGTGAAGATGGTAGCGCGGATCCAGGGTTCCTCGATCGCCTCGATCTTCATCACATCCGGCATGTCCGCCGGATTGTGGAGCTCGAGCGTCGTCCCGTCCCGCAGCCTGAGATGATAGACCACGGACGGCGCGGTCGAGATCAGGTTGAGGTTGAACTCGCGCTCGAGCCGCTCCTGGATGATCTCGAGATGCAGCAGTCCGAGGAAGCCGCAGCGGAAGCCGAAGCCGAGCGCTGCCGAGGTCTCCATCTCGTAGGAGAACGAGGCGTCGTTCAGGCGCAGCTTCGACATCGCCGAGCGGAGCACCTCGAAATCGGCCGCATCGACCGGGAAAATGCCGCAGAACACCACCGGCTGCACCGGCTTGAAGCCCGGCAGCGGCTCGGCGACCGGCTTGCGGTCGTCGGTGATGGTGTCGCCGACGGCGGTATCGGCGACTTCCTTGATCGAGGCGGTGAAGAATCCGACCTCGCCGGGGCCGAGTTCCTTCACTTCCAGCATCTTCGGCTTGAACACGCCGACACGGTCGACGCCATAGGCGGCATTGGCCCGCATCATGCGGATGGTCATGCCCTTCTTGAGCACGCCGTCGA
>NZ_JBFTZN010000246.1:0-8969 GCF_056406775.1 Allobosea sp. P1_A7 | reverse complement strand
CTGTCGAACAGGCCGGCAGGGGCGCGTTCGGGGCCCGCGACCTCGACGAGCGCATCGCAGCGCTGCAGGGCGAGGCGGAGGAATTCGTCAGGCGCCTGCGCGCCGCCTGATCCCKTTCTGTTCTTGCGCTTGCATTGCGCGGGCGACTCGCGCCTTTGTGCGGCATGGTCGCATATCGGATTCCTTCGCGATGAGCTGGTCGCCGCAACAGGATGCCGCGCTGAGCGCGGTCGCACGCTGGCTGCAGGCTGGTGAGCCTCAGGTTTTTCGGCTGTTCGGCTATGCCGGCACCGGCAAGACGACGCTCGCGCGCCATATTGCCGAGGGTGTCGATGGCACAGTCCTCTTCGCCGCCTTCACCGGCAAGGCGGCGCTGGTGCTGCGCAACAAGGGCTGCGATGGCGCCCAGACCATCCATTCATTGATCTACCGCTCGCGTGGCGTCGATGAGGAAAGCCCGACCTTCGTGCTCAACCGCGAGAGCAACGCGGCCAAGGCCGGGCTGATCATCATCGACGAGTGCTCGATGGTCGACGAGGAACTGGGCAAGGATCTGCTATCCTTCGGTACGCCGGTCCTCGTGCTGGGGGACCCTGCGCAGTTGCCCCCGGTCAAGGGCGGCGGGTATTTCACCGAGACCGAGCCGGACGTGATGCTGACCGAGGTCCATCGCCAGGCTGCGGACAATCCCATCGTCAGGATGTCGATGATCGTCCGCGAGGGAGGGCGCCTCGATGTCGGCGACTACGGCGAGAGCCGGGTCATTCGCCGCGATGCGGTCAATTCCGAGCTGGTGTTGGGCGCCGACCAGGTCCTGGTCGGCATGAACAAGACGCGCCGGCTCTACAATGCGCGCATCCGGCAGCTCATGGGGCGCGATTCGACCGTGCCGGTCGCGGGCGAGAAGCTCGTCTGCCTGCGCAACGACAAGAGCAAGGGCCTGCTCAATGGCGGCTCCTGGATCGTGCAGGAACTCAAGACCTCGAAGAAGGGCCTGATCACGATGCGGGTCACGCCGGAGGACGATACCGGGGGCAAGCCGGTCAAGGTCTCCGTGATGCCCAATTTCTTCGACGGCACCGAGGAAGAGGTGCCGTGGGAGCTGCGCAAGCACACCGATGAATTCACCTTCGGCTACGCCCTGACCGTCCACAAGGCGCAGGGCTCGCAATGGGATGACATCGTCCTCTTCGACGAGGCCTTTGCCTTTCGCGAGCACCGGGCGCGCTGGCTCTATACCGGGCTGACGCGTGCGGCCGAGACGATCACGGTGGTGGTGTAGCGGCAGACCCCGTGGGGTTCACAAGGCCTGTGCCGTGGCCCCCTTGGCAATGATGGGGCCGGTCGGCCTCCCTGTCGGCGAGCCTGTCGCGGGTTCCAGGGTGATCTCGAAGAGCTGATCCTTGCCTAGCGGCAGTTGGTCCAGCCTGAGATGAGTCGAGCGGGCACGCTCGATCAGTCCCACCGAGCGCGGGCCCACCGCGCGGTCCCACAATGTCCAGATTTCGAGCGCCTTGCCTTCGGGAACATGGATCGCCTGCAGCGGCACCATCTCGACCCTGCCGTCGGCGAAGGTGTTGACGACTGCTGCCGGGACGCTGGCCTCGGTCATCAGCACCGCGACCATCACGGGCTGGCGCCTGGCCCGATYGAGGGCGTTCAGCAGACCTGCAGCAAGAACGATCGTCGCCAGCGCTCCGGCGAGTGCTGCGCCGCGCCAGACGAAGAGGCTGTTCCACCAATCGGACAGGTGGCTGGCTGCTGCCGCAGCGGGGCGCGACGCCTGAGCCGGTGCTGCATTGCTCCCGCTTGCGGGAGCTGCCTGCTGCGCGACCGTCGCCAGCTCGGTCTCGATCCGGCTCCATAGCGCCGCTGGCGGCTCAATGGGCGCGGCGGTGGCATCGATGGCCGCGAAGTGAACGCGCCAGCGCTCGACCGCTGCAGCGAGATCAGGATCGGTCTCGAGCTGCTGGTCGAAGGCCGTGAGGTCGGCCCCCTCGATCAGGCCAAGCACATATTCGCCCGCCAGCGCGGTGCGCTCCTCCGGGCCGAGAGATCTGGTGGAGGAGGGGCTCATCCGAGGCACTCCTTGAGCGAGATCAGGGAGCGGCGAATCCAGGATTTGACGGTGCCGATCGGCATTTTGAGGCGACCGGCGATCTCGCCATGGGTCAACCCCTGGACGAAGGCAAGCAGCACGATGCCGCGCCGCTGCGGTGGCAGCGTCTCCAGGCAGGCGCGGAGTGCCTTGGCGTCGGACAGTTTCGACATCACCGTCTCAGGATCGTCCTCTTCGCTCGCGGTTTCCTCGGCGACAGGCATATCGGTGGTTTCCGTGCGCTTCTCATCCCGCAGGATCGAGAGCGAGCGGTTGCGCAGGATCGCGTAGATCCAGGTCAGGCCGGCACCGCGCTGCGGATCGAACCGCGTCGCATGTCGCCAGATCAGGACGAAGGTATCCTGCACTGCCTCCTCGGCCAGCGCGCGCCGCTTGAGCAGACGCTGGGCCACGCCGATCATACGCGCGGCCTCGGCGTCGTAGATGCGCTTGAGCGCAAGTTTATCTCCGAAGGCACAGTCGCGCAGCGCGGTTTCGATGTCCGTAGCCTTTGGCGGCACTACGGCGTTCATCGCCATCCCTGTCTCCTCCTCGGCGCAGCGCCTCAGCCTTGCGCGAATAGATGAATACACGGCTCGGCCAGCTTCGGATGCATCTCAGTTTTTTGTTTTTTCCTTCGCATCCGCTCTTGTGCCGCAAGCTTACCCCGATTGGGTGCCGCGCCAGATCAGGCGGCGAACAGCCCTCGAAACAATGCGACAGACGATTCGGAGGATAACATGCAGATTGCACGCGCCACACGCCTCGTGCTGATTGCTTCCACGATCCTGGGGGCTTCCTTCGCCGCGACCTTGGCAGCCCCCGCCGGAACCCTCGCCGCCCTGACGGGCGACGACACGCTGACAATGATCGATACGGCGACGCAGAAGGCGGGCAAGTCCATCAAG
Organism: Allobosea sp. P1_A7; assembly: GCF_056406775.1. Classification (NCBI taxonomy): domain Bacteria; kingdom Pseudomonadati; phylum Pseudomonadota; class Alphaproteobacteria; order Hyphomicrobiales; family Alloboseaceae; genus Allobosea; species Allobosea sp. P1_A7. The sequence goes on along the minus strand of NZ_JBFTZN010000246.1, from coordinate 5,963 downwards.
GTCACCGGCATGACCGGCAAGATCGCCGGCATCGATGTCCGCTCCGCCGACGGAATGCTCTACGCGCTGTCGACCGACGGCGCGATCTTCACGGTCGATACGGCGAGCGGGAAAGCGACGATGAAGTCGAAGATGGATACCACGCTCGCCGCCGGCATGATGGCGACGGTCGATTTCAACCCGGCCGCCGACCGGTTGCGCGTCATCGGCGCCGACGGCACCAACCTTCGCGTCAATGTCGAGGACGGCAAGACCACGGTCGACGGCAAGTTGAAATTCGCCCAGACCGACATGCACAAGGGCGAGACGCCGATGGTCGTTGCCGGCGCCTATTCCAACTCCGTAAAGGGCACCAAGGAGACGGCGCTCTACGATATCGACGCCAAGATCGGCGGGCTGCTGAAACAGGCACCGCCGAATGACGGCGTGCTGGGCGCTGTCGGCAAGCTCGGCGTCACAGCGAAGGCGATCGCCTTCGATATCGAGACCGATGCGTCAGGCGCCAATACCGGCTGGCTGCTGGCGGACGGCACCCTGCATAAGGTCGATCTCGCAACGGGCAAGGTTTCGATGGTGGGCAAGGTCACCGGGCTGAACGGGCCGGTGCGCGACGTCGCGGCGCTGCCGGCGATGTAGGCAAGCGGGGCCGAAACCGCCTCGGAGGGGCCGCCACGCCGCAGGGCGTGGCGTTCTTTCGATATTCTATCTCGGCGCACCGCATCGGGATATGCGATTTTTGCCATAGTTGGCCCGGATGCTCGGCCTTGCCTGCTCAAGGCGAGGGAGCCGTCGATGGCGCGCGATTCGCGGTTGAATATTCTCGGTTTGCAGCGCTTCGGCTTGGGGCTCCGACCTGGCGATCTCACGGCGATCGGCGGCGACGCCCGGGACCTGTTTCTCGATGAGGTCAAGCGCAGGAGCGTTCCCGTTTCGATTGGCCTCGAGCTCGTCGGGCAGGCGCAGATCGGATCGGCGTTCTATGCCTTCCAGGACAAGGAGAAGGCCGAGCGCGAGGCCCCCCGCCCGGCCATGCAGGCGGCGATGATGCCTGCCGCGGGCGGGATGAACGAAGGGCAGGGGGCGTCGGCGCCTCCCGAGCCTCCCTTGCCGCAAAGGATCTACCGCGACGAAGTGGCTGCGCGGATGCGTGCCGGGCTGGAACCGCTCGCCGGTTTTGGCGAACGGCTTGCGCAGTTCTGGTCGAACCATTTCTGCATCTCGGTCTCGCAAGGCAACTTCGTGCGGGTGCTGGCGGGGGCTTATGAACGTGAGGCGATACGCCCCTATGTTTTTGGCCGGTTCGAAGACATGCTCCTGGCCGTCGAGAGCCATCCGGCCATGCTGACCTATCTCGATAATCAGCAATCGATCGGGCCGAACTCTCCGGCAGGCAAGCGCCGCGGCCGCGGGCTCAACGAGAACCTCGCCCGCGAGATCATGGAATTGCATACGCTGGGCGTCGCTGGCGGCTATTCGCAAGGCGATGTGACGAGTCTGGCCCGCATCATCACGGGCTGGACAATTGCCGGCCGCGACGGCCGGCTCGGCTTCCCCGGCGCCTTTGCCTTCAATGCCGGCGTGCATGAGCCTGGCGTGCATTCGCTGCTCGGCAAGGATTACGAAGAGGCCGGGGCGGAGCAGGGCAGGCTCGCGCTGCTCGACCTCGCGCACCATCCCGCGACAGCCCGACATGTCGCGTTCAAGCTCGCGCGGCATTTCGTGGCGGATGATCCCCCGCCGGCGCTCGTGTCCCATCTGGTGGAAATATGGCGCCGCACGGAGGGTGATCTCGCCGCGGTATCGGCCGCGCTCATTCAGTCGAACGAAGCATGGGGTGCGGAGGCCKCGAAGCTGCGCCAGCCGCAGGAGCTTTTGCTGGCGATGCTGCGGGCGCTTGGACGCAAGCCGGAGTTCGGTCCCATCGCAGGAGCGCTCGCGACGATGGGCCAACCACTCTGGCAGCCCTCGGGACCGAATGGCTTTCCCGGAAACAACGATGCATGGGCGACACCGGAAGGCATCAAGACGCGGATCGACGTGGCGGCTGCGTGGGGGCGTCAGGCGGCTGGAGCCGCCAGCGACCCACGGGCGCTCCTCGAGGCAGTGCTCGGCCCGCTCGCTTCAGCCGAGACCAAACAGGCGGTGGCCCGCGCCGAGAGCAAGCCGCAGGCGATCGCGCTCTTGCTGATGTCGCCCGAATTCCAGCGGAGGTGAGCCAGATGTCAGACGCGATCCGCGACGATGACGACGATTGCGAGGCGATGACACCATCGCGCCGGTCCGTGCTGGGGGCAGCAAGCGCGCTCTTCGCCTGGTCATTCATGCCGAAATTCGCCCATGCGGCGGCCGGCAGTCGGGATGCGCGCTTCATCACCGTGGTGCTGCGCGGCGCACTCGACGGCCTCGCCGCCGTTCCGCCGATCGGCGATCCGAACTATGCCGATCTGCGTCAGGATATCGCGCTGCAGCGCGATGGAGCGGATGCGGCGTTGCCGCTCGATGGCTTCTTCCACCTCCACCCCGCCATGCCCAACCTCGCCCGCCTCTACGGCCAGGGGCACGCCGCAATCGTGCATGCGGCAGCGACGGGCTATCGCGAGCGCTCGCATTTCGATGGGCAGGATGTGCTGGAAAGCGGTCAGCAGGGCCCGGGACGCGTCGATAGCGGCTGGCTCAACCGCATGATCGCGGCGCTTCCGGCCGGTGAAGCGATCGCGCGTCACGGCGTGCTCGGGGTCGGTGTGGTGCCACCATTGATCGTCAGGGGCCAGGCCCCGGTTCTGGGCTGGGCGCCGCCGGTGATGCCGCGCGCCGGAGATGATCTGATCCAGCGACTGGGCGACCTTTACGGGCAGCGCGACCCCATGCTGGCAAATGTGCTTGCTCGAGCGATCGAGACCGAGACGATCGTGCTCGGCCAGGGCATGGGCGGCGACAGGATGCGATCACGCGGCGGCCCGGGCAATCCCCAGGGCATGATCCAGATCGCGGAGGGAGCGGCGCGGCTCGTTGGTGCCGATGACGGTCCTCGTATTGCGGCGCTGGCCTTCGAGGGCTGGGATACCCACGCCAATGAGGGCGGCGCCAAGGGGCGGCTCGCCGGGCTGCTCGGCGGGCTCGATGGTGCGTTCAATGCGTTCGAGACCGGGCTGAAGCGGGTCTGGAAGGACACGGTCGTGATGGTCGTCACGGAGTTCGGTCGAACCGCCAGGGTCAACGGCACGGTCGGAACCGATCACGGTACCGGTACTGTCGCGTTCCTGGTCGGCGGCGCGGTCAGGGGCGGTCGTGTGATCGCGGACTGGCCGGGGCTGAAACCGGAGCAGCTCTGGGAGCAGCGCGACCTGAAGCCGACCACGGATATCCGGGCGGTCGCAAAGGGTGTCGTGACCGATCTGTTCGGCCTGTCGGGGCCGGTTCTGGCCGAGAAGGTATTTCCCGGCACCGGCGATATTGCGCCGATGCCGAGCTTGGTCGTCTGATCCCGATCAGGCCCAGGCGCGCTTGGCGAGCTTGGCCTCGAAGGCGTCGATCTTCGGCGCCTTCTCCATGGTCAGGCCGATATCGTCGAGCCCGTTCAGCAGGCAGTGCTTGCGGAAGGGGTCGATGTCGAACGTCACCGTGCCGCCATCCGGACCCTTGATTTCCTGCTTTGCGAGATCGACCGTCAGCGTCGCGTTCGAGCCGCGATCGGCGTCGTCGAAGAGCTTCTCGAGGTCTTCGGGCGAGACCACGATCGGCAGGATACCGTTCTTGAAGCAGTTATTGTAGAAGATGTCGGCAAACGAGGTCGAGATCACGCAGCGGATGCCGAAATCGAGCAGGGCCCAGGGCGCATGCTCGCGCGACGAGCCGCAGCCGAAATTGTCCCCGGCAACCAGGATCTCCGACTTGCGGTAGGCCGGCTGGTTCAGCACGAAATCGGGGTTCTCAGCGCCATCCTCGTTGTAGCGCATCTCCGCGAACAGCGCGGTGCCCAGCCCGGTGCGCTTGATCGTCTTCAGGTACTGCTTGGGGATGATCATGTCGGTGTCGACATTGATCACCTTCAGCGGCGCCGGGGTGGAGGTCAGGGTGGTGAAGGGCTGCATGGCGAGGGCTCCAACAGGTCTTTCTGGCTAGGAGATCGTGACGTGGCCGACAACGCGCTTCAGAGCTGCGCGGTCAGGAGTTTGAAGCTGGCGAAGGTGAAGAAGGCGGCAAGGCAGGCCTCTGCACGACGGCGGATCTTGCGGTAGCCCGCGATCATGGAGGCGGTCGAAAACAGCAGGGCATATCCCTGATTGATCAGAAGCGAGATCAGCAGGCAGCCGATGATGATGGCATGCACCACAACCACAGGTGTTTCCGGGCGCAGGCCGAGCGCGATGATCGCGGTCCAGCTCAAGATCGCCTTCGGGTTGGTCAGGTGCATGAGATAGCCGCGCAAATAGATGCGATGCCCCGAAACCGTGGCTTTCGGCGGGGGCATGTCCACTCGCATCGCTGAACGCGCCGATCGCCAGGCGAGATAGAGCAGATAGACGCCGCCGACGATCTTGACGGCATAGAGCGCACCGGGATGGGCCACGATCACGGCCGAGACGCCGATGGCGGCCAGGATGCCCCAGGTCAGGGAGCCGGTCGTGACGCCGAGTGCGAGCGTCATTCCGGCGCGCCGACCACGCTCCATCGACGTCGCCATCACGGCAAGATTGCTCGGGCCCGGGCTGGCAACTGCAAGGAAGAACGCGGAATAGACCAGGGCCAGGCTCGGCAGATGCCGGATCAGATCGTCCATCATCGTCTATCGCTCCGCCCCGGCCTCGATCGCTTCCATGTCTTCGTCCGAAAAGCCGAAATGATGGCCGATCTCATGGACCAGGACATGGGTGACGATGGCGCCCAGGCCCTCGTCATGTTCGGACCAGTAGTCGAGGATCGGACGGCGATAGAGATGGATCATGTTGGGCATCTGGCCCGTTTGCGGGCCCGAGCCCTGCTGTGGCAGGCCGACACCGGTGAAGAGGCCGAGGATGTCGAAGGGGCTCTCGATCTCGAGCTCCTTCAGCACATCGTCCTCGGGGAACTCGGTGACGTTGATGATCAGGTCCGCGCAGAGCGCGCGGAACTCGTCCGGCAGGCGGTCATAGGCGGTCTGCGCGAGGCTTTCGAAATCAGCGGCGCTGGGCGCCTTGACCTCGTCCCAGGCAACAGCGGACGACACCTCGGCGGATGCCGAGGCGCTGGCGGATGCTTTGATCGACGGCACGGTTCCCATCACCAGATCTTGAGCTGATGCCCCAGCCACCAGGCGAGCAGCACGACACCGACCAGCGACAGCGCGCGACCGATGCGTCTGCCCCAGAGTTCGACAGTGTCGCCTTCAGGTGCGTCGCGGCCGGAGAAGTGATCGGCGGCGCGGCCCATGGAGGAGCTCAGCAGCCCCTCCTCGTCGCGCTTGACGCGCTCCAGCACTGCCTTGGCTTCGGCTGCCCGGGCGGCTTCGCRGGGATCGCCGGTCATGACCTGTGTCCCCGCTCGCGCATCAGCCCATCTGCCTCACATCGACGAAATGACCGACGAGCGCAGCGGCTGCGGCCATTTGCGGCGAGACCAGATGAGTGCGGCCCTTGAAGCCCTGGCGACCCTCGAAATTGCGGTTCGAGGTCGAGGCGGCGCGCTGGCCGGGCTTGAGCTGGTCGGGGTTCATGCCCAGGCACATCGAGCAGCCGGGCTCGCGCCATTCGAAGCCGGCGGCGAGGAAGATCTTGTCGAGACCTTCTTCCTCGGCCTGCTGCTTCACCAGGCCGGAGCCGGGGACGATCATGGCATAGTCGAGCGAGCCGGCGATCGTCTTGCCCTCGACGATCTTGGCGACGGCGCGCAGATCCTCGATGCGGCCATTGGTGCAGGAACCGATCCAGATCACGTCGAGCGGAATCTCGGTCATCCTGGTGCCGGGCTTCAGGCCCATATAGTCG
>NZ_JBFTZN010000245.1:0-11690 GCF_056406775.1 Allobosea sp. P1_A7 | reverse complement strand
AACCCAGGCCGAGTGTGCGGAACTCATAGGACAGCTCGGCGATCTCGCGGCTCGGGAACTGCGCCATCGTCACCGAGATCTCGAGTACGACGGTCCAGAGCCGGCAGAGATGCTCATAGGCGGCGACGTCGAAGCTCTTGGTCTCGCGGTCGTAGAACTGCAGCAGGTTGGCGGAGGCCAGGTTGCAGGCGGTATCGTCGAGGAACATGTACTCCGAGCACGGGTTCGAGGCGCGGATGCGTCCCGAGGCCGGGCAGGTGTGCCAGTCGTTCATCGTGGTGTTGAAGTGCAGGCCGGGATCGGCGCTCGCCCAGGCGGCATAGCCGATCTTCTCCCAGAGATCGCGGGCCTTCAGCGTCTTCAGGACCTTGCCGGTGGTGCGGGCGGTGAGGTTCCAGTCCGCATCCGCTTCCACTGCGCGCAGGAAGTCGTCGGTCAGCGAGACCGAGTTGTTCGAGTTCTGGCCGGAGACAGTCAGATAGGCTTCCGAATCCCAGTCGGTGTCGTAGATGTCGAACTGGATGTCGGTATAGCCCTGGCGGGCGAACTGGATGACGCGCTTGATATAGTTGTCCGGCACCATCGCCTTGCGGGCGAGCTTGACCTCGCGCTTCAGGGCCGGGTTCTTCTCGGGGTCGAAGCAGGAATCGCCGTCGCCTTCGCAGTTCACGCAGGCCTTCATCACGGCCTTCATGTGCTTCTGGACGATCTTCGAGCCGGTGACGAGCGCAGCGACCTTCTGCTCCTCGCGGACCTTCCAGTCGATATAGGTCTCGATATCGGGGTGGTCGACATCGACCACGACCATCTTGGCGGCACGGCGCGTCGTTCCGCCCGACTTGATGGCCCCGGCGGCGCGATCGCCGATCTTGAGGAAGGACATCAGCCCGGAGGAACGGCCACCGCCGGCGAGCTTCTCGCCTTCGCCGCGCAGCATCGAGAAGTTCGAGCCGGTGCCGGAGCCGTATTTGAACAGGCGCGCCTCGCGCACCCAGAGGTCCATGATGCCGCCTTCGTTGACGAGATCGTCGGCCACGCCCTGGATGAAGCAGGCATGCGGCTGCGGATGCTCGTAGCTCGACTTCGACTTCACCAGCTTGCCGGTCTTGAAGTCGACGTAGAAATGGCCCTGGCCGGGGCCATCGATGCCATAGGCCCAGTGCAGGCCGGTATTGAACCATTGCGGCGAGTTCGGCGCGACGCGCTGGGTGGCGAGCATGAAGCGCAGCTCGTCATGGAAGGCGGCGGCATCCTCTTCCGAGGAGAAATAGCCGCCCTTCCAGCCCCAATAGGTCCAGCAGCCGGCGAGGCGGTCAAAGACCTGCTTGGAGGAAATCTCGGAGACGTAGCGCTCGCTCTCGGGGAGTTCGGCAAGCTTGGCCTCGTCGGGAACCGAGCGCCAGAGGAAGGAGGGAACCTCGTTCTCCTCGACGCGCTTCAGCGCTGCGGGCACGCCCGCCTTGCGGAAGTACTTCTGCGCGAGCACATCGCTCGCCACCTGGGACCAGGCGTCGGGAACCTCGATGCCTTCGAGGCGGAAGACGATCGAGCCGTCAGGGTTGCGGATCTCGCTGACAGCCGAACGGAAGGGAATCGCGGCGTAGGGCGACTGTCCGGTGGTGGTGTAGCKGCGCTCGATGCGCATGATCTTGGTCCCCAATGCATGCCGCGGGCGAAAATGCCCCGCGCGGCCGGTTGATCACCGGCTCCTGATGTCAGCCCAACTCGGTTTGATGCCCCTGGATTCCGCGGCGGTGTTTCCCGCCGTCGGCACTCCGGACGCCACCAGACAGACCGCACGCCACCGTTCGCCGCTGCCAGGGATGGCATGCCACGCGGTGATCACCTCGACCCGTCCGGGAACTCTCTCGCGGGTGTCGAAGGCGTCTCCGCCAGCCGTCACGCGACTGACAAAAACTAGTCCCGACTGGGGTGGTCCGTCAAGGATTAGTGCGCCGCAAACCCTGTGGACACGACATCTTGTGTGTATCTGTGTGTTCTGGGGATAAGTTTCAAGCTGCCAGCTAAGCACCCGGAATCACGGGCGGAATCGGTGCGCTTGAGCGAAGGGTGGACGATCCCGCGGCGGCGGAAAGCATAAAATTCGCGGCAGTCATAGTTGACCATAGGTGAATGGGCCAGCCGCGCCTGACCATCGCAAGCGCCATCTACACAGCCTGCGCCAAGTGTCTGGAGACAGGAGATCTTCGCGTTTCGAACCGTGCCTGGGGCGTGTTCGCAAGGTGGCCGAATCATGGCGGCCTGCATTCCGGAAACGCGCGCTCCCGACGAATCTGCCGTGAATCTTCCTGCGGGCTGGACAGGGCGGGATGCTCTCGCCATAAGTCGCGCGACGCGGACCACGGCGGACGAGAGCCATGAAGCAAACGCTGCTGCAGATCTTTACCTGGTGGAACGGCCAGACCATTGGCACGCGCTTCCACACCTGGCGCTTCGGCGAGAAGGTCGGCCAGGACGAATTCGGCAATACCTATTACCGCACCAAGGGTGGGGTGAAGGACAAGGCGCTGGGCCTACAGCGGCGCTGGGTGGTCTATAACGGCCTGGCCGAAGCTTCGACCATTCCGGCTGGCTGGAATGGCTGGTTGCATCACACCGTCGATATCGCTCCCTCCGAGGAGAGCTATCAGCCGCGCGACTGGCAGAAGCCGCACCAGCAGAATTGGACGGGAACGGCCATGGCCTAATGAACGCCGGCGGCCCCTTTCGATTCAACGGAGTGCCCGTTTCGCGTCAGTCGGCCTTCGGCAATCGCTGCATGAAGGCATCGACGCGTTCCGCGATCTCGCCGGAATGGGTCTCGAGCGCGAAATGGCCGGCATCGAACAGATGCACCTCTGCGGCCGGCAACTGCTCCTTCAGATAGTCGACGCCCGCCAGCATGAAGAACGGATCGTTCTTGCCCCAGACAATCAGCGCGGGAGGCTGGTGTCGGGCGAGATAGGCCTGCCAGGCCGGGTAGGCGGCAAAATTGCTCTGATAGTTGTGGAGGAGCCGCAACTGGATGTCCTGATTGCCTGGGCGGTCCAGCCCGGCCTGATCATGGCGCCAGGCATCCGGCGAGAGCCGCTCCAATCTGGTCGCGCCATGCGTGTACTGGAACTTCGTGCCGTCGGCACCGAGCAGATTGCGGAAGGGCTTTTCGGTCTCGGGCGTCCAGTTTTGCCAGAACGGCTCCATGTCACGGCGGGCCTCCGCGCTCCAGGCGCCTTCATTGGCGACGGCATTCTGAACGATCAGCGCGCGAATGCGCTCGGGATGTTTGAGCGCGAGGCGAAAGCCGATCGGGCCGCCGTAGTCCTGGATATAGAGCGCATAGCGGGTGAGGCCGACCTGCTCCGTGAAGCCCTCGATCACCTCAGCCAGCCTGTCGAAGGAGTAGGCGAATTCGCTCGGCGCGGGCGCCGAGCTGTGACCGAAGCCGGGATAGTCAGGCGCAACGACGCGGTAGCCCTTGGCGAGCAGCGGCAGCAGGTCGCGGAACATATGCGATGAAGACGGAAAGCCGTGCAACAGCAGGATGGCGGGAGCATCCCGAGGTCCGGCCTCCCGATAGAAAATGTCGAGGCCCTGTATCGTGGCGGTGCCGTAGCGGACCGCGACCGACGGGGAGAGGACGGGCGCAATGGGCTGTGCGGTGGACATGAGTGGGGCTCCGAACATGAGAAACGTGGCGAGCGCGGCAGAACTGACGAGAGTTCGCATTTCGAGTCCGTAACCTGTCAATCTGTCGTTCAACGGTGTCATTTGACGCGTAACCTGTCAATGACTAAATTAGAGGTTACAAACGGCACTCACCTGCGCCAACCGGAGCGGCCCATGTCTGCGAGCCCGACCAATGATGATTTCCGGGATGGCTTTCCCTTCATGGGCGGCCGGCCCTGGCTCGATCTGCTCAACACCACGCCGCTGACCGAGACTGGACCGCGGGATCTGCTCGGCGAGCCGCACTCCATGGCGGTGTGGCTTGCCGCGGCTGGGCTGGGGGAGGCGGAGACGCCTGAAACCGGGTGTGAGCTCAAGAGCTTGCGGGAAACCCTTCGCCCGACCTTTGACCTGTTGCGGCAGGGCAAGCCGCTGCCGGAAGGGTCTATCGATGCGATCAACCGCCTGCTCGTGCCGGCGACCGAGCGTTATCGGTTGCAAAGGGGTGACGAGGGCTACGCGCTAATCTCCGTGGCCGATCGGGGCGTCGGAGCGGCGTCGAGGATCTCGCTGGATTTCGCCCGCTTCGTCTGCGACCACGAGCCGGCTCGGCTCAAGCACTGCGCCAACCATGACTGCGTGATGGTGTTCTACGATCGAGGGCGAAACAACACGCGGCGCTGGTGCACGATGAGCACCTGCGGCAACCGCGACAAGGTCGCCCGCTTCCGGGCGCGCAAGAGCCAATGATGCGGTGCCGCCGCAGGCGTCACTGTGGCCCCGCTGCCCTTTTTCCGCTGCGATTGCCGTGTTAAGCCGCAGCCCCCGTCTTCTGGCGGGAGGGGAGATTCGTAGCAGAAGATGCGGTCCGTCAGCAGATTGTCGAAGGTCGCGGCCCTGGCCGCTCCAGCTCTCGCGGCCCTGATGGCCGCCCAGCCTGCGAAGGCCGACCGCATCCGCAATCCGACGGCGGTTTTTGCGGGTCTCGACAAGATCACCGGTCGGATCATCTCCTTCGAGGTGGCGATTGACGAGACCGTTCAGTTCGGTGCGCTGCAACTGACGCCGCGCGTTTGCTGGACCCGCCCGCCGACGGAGAACCCGCAGACCACCTCCTTCGTCGAGGTGGACGAGGTGACCTTCTCGAACGAGTACCGGCGCATCTTCACGGGCTGGATGTATGCCGCGAGCCCTGGTCTGCATGGCGTCGAACACGCGATCTATGATGTCTGGCTCACCGACTGCAAGGGCGGTACCGAGCTCGTGGTCGATCCCAAGGATCCGGAAGCGCCGCCGCCACCGGAAGAGCGCAGGCCGCGCACGCCGCCACGCGACGTCAACCAACTGCCGCCGGGCACCCAACTGCCTCCTGGCACCCAGCTTCCCCCCGGGCAGCGCATGGATGTGGCTCCGCCGCGTGGTGTGCCGGTTGAGCCGCGTCAGGCGCCGAGCCAGCGCTTCTTCCCGACCAATCCTGTTCCTGGACGTGATCCCGCCGGCAATAACTGAGGCAGGGGCAAGAGCATGCTGCGAAAAAGTGGCAACGGTTTTTCGCATAAAGCAGGCTCTAAACTATAAGAGTTGATCACGCTGTATTTGGACAATTTCGTTCAAACGCAGCGTGATCAAGGGCTGAACTCAGATCAGCTCAGTCAGGGCCTCGCGACCGGCGATGTCCTGGCCTTTTGGCCAGCTCCACCATTCCGCGTCATGGGCGATCGCGGCTTCGAGCAGCATGCGATAGGCCTCGCGTGGCACTTCCTGTGTGCCGAACTGGGCAAGGTGCGTGGTCTGGAACTGRGYATCGAGCAGGCGGTAACCGCCGCGCTTCAGCCGGGCCACCAGATGGACGAGCGCGACCTTCGAGGCGTCAGTCGCCCGATGAAACATGCTTTCGCCGAAGAAGGCTGCGCCAAGGGACAGGCCGTAGAGCCCGCCAACCAGCTTTCCATCGCGCCAGCATTCGACGCTGTGCGCGTGCCCGAGTTCGTGAAGTGCGCCAAACAGCTCCCTGATCCGCGTATTGATCCAGGTATCGGGCCGGTCCGGGCGCGCTTCGGCGCAGGCCGCGATGACCTGTTCGAAGGCGGTGTCGACCCGGATCTCGAAGGGATCGGCGCGGAGCTTACGGGCAAGGCGTGAAGGCAGATGGAAGTTCGCGAGCGGGATCACGCCCCTGACCTCGGGCTCGACCCAGAACAGGTTTGGATCGTCGGCGCTCTCCGCCATCGGGAAGATGCCGGCTGCATAAGCGCGCAGCAGGATCTCCGGCGTGATCACGGGCGAGCGTACTGGCGCTGAACGAGCCTTCATGTGCAGATGGGAGCGTGAGCGCGGCGCCAAGTCAAACGCGAAAGCTGCGCTCTTTCGTCATGGCCGCTCCCATCGCGACCGTCCCTGTCACTGTGGCGGGGCTGGCGACCGAGACATCGCAGGATGTCGATGCCCGCCATCGGGCGGGCATGACAGGCCGTGACCGGCGCTATTGTCCCTCGGGCCCCATGCCGCCCGCGGCCAGGAACTTTTCGAGCCAGTGGATATTGTAGTCGCCGTTCAGGATGTCGGGATTGCGCACGAGCGTGCGGAACAGCGGCAGGGTCGTGTCGACACCGTCGACGACGAACTCGTCGAGCGAGCGGCGCAGCCGCATCAGGCATTCCGCCCGGTTGCGACCATGGACAATCAGCTTGCCGACCAGAGAGTCGTAATGGGGCGGGATCGAGTAGCCCTGATAGGCCGCAGAATCGACGCGGACGCCAAGCCCGCCCGGCGTATGGAACGAGGCGATCTTGCCCGGGGAGGGGCGGAAATTCGCCGGATGCTCGGCATTGACGCGACACTCGATGGCGTGGCCCTCGATGATGATGTCGCTCTGCTTGAGCGAGAGCGGCGCCCCGGCGGCGATGCGGATCTGCTCGTTCACCAGATCAATCCCGGTGATCATCTCGGTGACCGGATGCTCGACCTGGATGCGGGTGTTCATTTCGATGAAATAGAACTCGCCATCCTCGTAGAGGAACTCGATCGTGCCGGCGCCGAGATAGCCGAGATCGGCCATCGCCTTGGCGCAGATCGAGCCGATCCGGTCTCGCTCGCCGGCATTGAGCGCGGGCGAGGGGCCTTCTTCCCAGACCTTCTGGTGGCGGCGCTGCAGCGAGCAGTCGCGCTCGCCGAGATGGATGGCATGGCCGCGGCCGTCGCCAAGGATCTGGATTTCGATGTGGCGCGGCTTCTCGAGATATTTCTCGATATAGACAGCGTCATCGCCAAAGGCGGCTTTGGCCTCGGTTCGCGCCGTCTGGAGCGCCACGACGAGATCATCCTCGCTGCGCGCCACCTTCATGCCGCGCCCACCGCCGCCGGCCGCGGCCTTGATGATCACGGGAAAGCCGATATCGCGCGCGATGCGCAGGGCTTCCGCATCCTCGCTGACGCCGCCCTCCGAGCCGGGGACGCAGGGAATGCCGAGGCGCTTGGCCGTACGCTTGGCTTCGATCTTGTCGCCCATCACCCGGATATGCTCGGCCTTGGGACCGATGAAGGCGATGTTGTGCCGCTCGAGAATCTCGGCGAAGCGGGCGTTCTCCGACAGGAAGCCGTAGCCGGGATGGACCGCATCGGCGCCTGTGATCTCGYAGGCCGCGATCAGGGCCGGAATGTTGAGATAGCTCTCGCGGGCGCTCGGGGGGCCGATGCAGACGCTCTCGTCGGCGAGGCGCACATGCATGGCATTGGCATCCGCGGTCGAATGGACCGCGACGGTCGCAATGCCGAGCTCCTTGGCCGCGCGCAGGACGCGCAGCGCGATCTCTCCGCGGTTGGCGATCAGGATCTTGTCGAACATCTTCGGCTCGTCCGCGCCCGCTGCCCCGCTCACTCGATCACCAGAAGCGGCTCGCCGTATTCGACCGGCTGCCCGTCCTCGACCATGATCGCCGTGACCTTGCCGGCGCGCGGCGCGACGATGTCGTTGAAGGTCTTCATCGCCTCGACGAGAAGGACCCGCTCACCCGCCTTTACCTCCTGGCCGATCTCGACGAAGGGCTTCGCTTCAGGCGAGGGGCGGCGATAGGCGGTGCCGACCATCGGGGAGGGCACGGTGCCGGGGTGGGCGGCTGCCGACTTGACCTCGACCGGCGCGGTCGCGACCGGTGCATGGGCCATGGCCGGGGCATGCGAGGCGACGGGCACCTGCACGGTTGCGGAGATGGTGCGGGCCACACGGACGCGCAGATCACCCTTCTCGACCTCGATCTCGGACAGGTCGGTCTCGTTGAGGAGCTGCGCGAGTTCGCGCACCAGTTCGGGATCGATCGGGCTCTTGGTCGCCATGGCGGGTTTCACCGTCTTCGTCGTCTTGGTTGAGAGGATGGGCAGCCGCGAGGCGCCACCCTGCTGGATTGAGCCGGCCCGTTCAGGCCGCCGTCTTTTCCGCGCGCTTCTGGAGAAGCGGCACGATCGCGTCGAAAGCAAGGTCGTAGCTGGCGACGCCGAAGCCGCAGATCACGCCAACGCAGACCGGTGCCATGTAGGAATGGTGCCGGAATTCCTCGCGGGCGTGCACGTTGGAGACATGGACCTCGATGGCGAGGGCCTCGGTGCCCTTGATCGCATCGCGCAGCGCGACGGAGGTGTGGGTGTAGGCGCCGGCATTGATGATGATGCCGGCTCCCGCCAGCCCTGCCTGCTGCACGCGGGTGACGAGCTCACCTTCGAAATTGGTCTGGCTGAAGGTCAGCTCGACCCCGGCAGCGGCGGCCCTCGCCTTAAGGCGTTCCTCGACGCCGGCGAGCGTCACCGAACCGTAGGTTCCGGGCTCGCGGGTGCCGAGCAGATTCAGATTGGGTCCGTTCAGGACGTGGACGGCGACCATGGCTCGCGTTGATTCCTCAAGCCGCGAAGCTGCGGCGTCGGCGTCGTCTTAACCGGAACGGCGGGACAGGGGAAGCCTGTGACGCCGGCCTGCGATGAGAGCCACCACAGGCCGGCCGGTTTCATCAGCCGCTGCAGGTGGCCTTGCCGCATTTGCGGACGGCTTCGATCTTCTCCTTCAGCGCCGCGGCGCCAACGGCGCCGAAGACAACTTCGTCACCGATGATGAAGGCCGGAGTGCCGGTCAGGCCGAGCCGATCGCCGAGTGCGACCGTGGACTCGATCGCGGCGCGGGTTGCAGGCGCGTCCATGTCCTTGCGGGCGCGCTCGACATCGGCGCCGGCGTCCTTGGCGATCTCCAGCGCCTTGGCGCCGTTGATCCGGCCCTTGGTCGCCATCAGCTTGTTGTGGAAATCCCAGTACTTCTGGCCCTGCAGCTGGTTCTTCACGGCGATGGCGACACGGCTCGCCTCGACCGAATCGGGGCCGAGGATCGGGAAATCCTTGATCACGACGCGCAGCTTCGGGTCGTCCTTGGCGAGGGTGCGGACATCGTCGAGCGCCCTTTTGCAGAAGCCGCAATTGTAATCCATGAACTCGATCAGGGTGACATCACCCTGCGGATTGGCGGCGATGATCGATGTCGCGGGATCGACGAGGTTCGCCTTTTCGCTGGCGACGGCGCTGCGCTGTGCCTCGGCCTGAGCGACCTGATTGCGGCGCTCGAGTTCGACGAGCGCTTCCTGGATCAGTTCAGGGTTCTTCAGCAGCGTCTCGCGAATGAGATCGGTGACGGCCTTGCGCTGTTCGGGTGACAGGGGCTGTCCCTGCGCCTGAACCGGAGCGGCGGCCAGGGTTACGGCGAGGCCGAGCCCGCCCAAGACCAGACCCGCGCGCCTGATTCCGGCGAAGGCCGGGCGGAGCAGGGTGAACAGAGCCATGTCGTCATCCTTTCGGGCTCGCCGGCCCTTGGCCACGGCAAGCGTTGAACCGGTCATCTTGCGCCCCTTCTCCGCTCTCGCGCGGGCAGCGTCAATTCACAGCTTTGCCAGCGGTTGCGGCGGGAGCATGACCTGACCTGTGCGCAGCGTCGCTCAACACCATTGCGAATGCGATGGTCGGTCACCTCCTGTCGCCGAGTTGGAGACGGGGCAGGCGCAAGCCGGCCTCTCGAAGGAGGCCCCCGGTCGTCGTCTGTGCCACAAACGGCTTCCCACGCTCCCTCCTGATGCTCTAGGGCACTGCTTCAAGTGGCGGGCGGGGCTCCGCCGGTTCCCGACGCGAGATCTGCATGACAACCGATGTTCACCGCCTAGCGACGCCGCCCGCGCTCTCCGCTCGTGCGGCCGAGGTCGCACCCTTCATCGTCATGGACGTGATGAACCAGGCCGCAGCGATCGAGCGGGCCGGTGGTTCGGTCGTGCATATGGAGGTCGGGCAGCCTTCCGCGCCGACACCGGCCAGCATCCGCGCTGCAGCGGCGCGCGCGCTCGAGCATGGTCGCATCGGCTATACGCAGGCGCTCGGCACCGACTCTCTCAGGGCGCGTATCGCGCGCCACTATCAGGACGCCTATGGCGTCAGCATTCCGGCCGATCGTGTCATCGTGACCACCGGTTCGTCGGGTGGCTTCATTCTCGCATTCCTCGCCTGTTTCCAGCCGGGCGCACGCGTCGCGATCACGGCGCCGGGCTATCCGGCCTATCGCAACATCCTGACCGCGTTGGGGCTGGAACCGGTCGCGATCGAGGTTGGCCCGGAGACCCGCTACGCGCTGACCCCGGACCTGATTGCGAAAGGTCACGCCGAGCGCCCGCTCGCGGGCGTCCTGACCATGAGCCCCGCCAATCCGACCGGCGTGGTGATGGCACCAGACGCGATCGCTGCCGTCGCCGCTGAATGCCGCCGGCTTGGGTTGTGGTACATTTCCGACGAAATCTATCACGGCTTGACCTATGAGACGCCCGCGACGACGGCGCTGAGCGCCGATCAGGACGCGATCATCGTCAATTCGTTCTCGAAATATTACTGCATGACGGGCTGGCGCGTCGGTTGGCTCGTGGTGCCGCAGCGCATGGTGCGCACGATCGAGCGGTTGCAGCAGAATTTCTCGATCTCGGTGCCGTATCTCAGCCAGGTGGCGGGTGAGGCGGCCTTCGATGCGACTGCCGAGTGCGAGGCAATCAAGGCCGGCTATGCCGCCAACCGCGCCTATTTGCTGAAGGCTTTGCCTGAAATCGGCCTGGGCGATTTCCTGCCTGTCGACGGGGCCTTCTACATCTATCTCGACATCGGACGATATTCGAACGATTCCATGGCCTTCTGCCGCGATGTGCTCGAACAGGCTCATGTCGCGATCACCCCCGGCCTCGATTTCGACGGGGGGCGTGGCGCACGCACGGTGCGACTTTCCTTCGCCGGTTCGCTGGCTGAATGCGAGGACGCGGTCTCGCGCTTGGGCATGTGGCTGAAACGGCGCTGAGAGCCTGTAACGATGCCAGCGCGGAATGCTTGCCAAATGGATGTATTCCCGTCCAAGTCATAGGAGAGCAGACAAGGGGGAACCGGTTTTGATGCGAGCTTTCTTTGCGTCTTCGCGCGGTCATGCCCTCCCGGCGGCGCTGGTCCTCCTTGCCTTTCTGCTCATCGGATCGGGATCCGCAGCGTTCGCCCAGGCGTCCGGTGACAACAGCGTGACCCTGATCCTGCGCGGGGACGAGGCGCCCGACGCGCTGCGCAAGACCATCACGACGCTGGAGGCGGGGGGGCGCAAGGTCATTCTCCGCATGGCTGGCCCCGGCGAGGCCGTCGCAACTGCACCGGCGGCAGCGGCCACACCTGTCAAGCCCGCGCCTGCRGAAACGCGCGTTGCGGTTGCCGAAACGCGGCTGGAGGAGGTTGCCAACCATTTCGTCGAAGGGTTCGACTATGGCAACGCCTCGATCCCGTCCGCGACGCGCATACCGAGCGACTGGGCTCGCGCCTGGGCCGCCAATCAGAATGGCGCCACGGGAATGTCGGCGGGGGCCCGCGTCCTGCTCGTCCTGTTTGCCGCCACGGCTTTCGCCGTCATCCTCTGGAAAATGACGCGCGGCTTGATCGCCAAGCGCCTGGTGCCGCGGGACGACACGCTCTTCGAACGGTTCGTTGCC
>NZ_JBFTZN010000244.1:0-12072 GCF_056406775.1 Allobosea sp. P1_A7 | reverse complement strand
GAAGCCGCCCGGACCGCCATCGAGGATATCGTCGCCGGCGCCGCCATGGACCTCGTCATCGCCAGCAAGCGCAGTGACTTGGTCATTGCCGCCGGCCGCGAAGATCCGGTCGTCGCCCGGCGTGCCGGTGATGACATCATCGCCATTCGTGCCCGCGATGACGAAATCGGTGCTGTATGCTCCTACCCTACCGTGGCAGGCTCAGATCACATCATTCCCGTGACAATGCCGAGCGCACGCCTTTCGTCAGAGCGTCGAGCCCTTGCGCGACTTTTCCTGCTGGACAAGTTCCTGAAGGAGTTGGTGAGCAAGGGTCTCATGTGCCACCCGCGGGTTCGTTTCGGCGGATTTGCTGCCGTAGGTTGTTGTGACGATCAGCATCTTTCGGTCAACTTTGAAGGTCCCCGAGTAGGTTCTTCCGTCGATCTTGATGTGGATCGCATGGCCTGACATGGAAACCTGATATGCCTCGTGAATGAGAACTCGCCCACGCCTCCCCAAGAGCATACTTCCACAAGGGACAGGAGACCACACTCAACGAAGTGTGCCAAGATATCGGGCAGGTAGCCGTTGCGGCCGAGCCATTCGATAAGGCGATCGAGCGGAGCGCTCTCGTCGCTCTTGCCGACCGCTATGCCAGGCACGTTTTCAATGAAGATCAACTCGGGGCCGAACCGCTCGAGTGGGAATCGGCGGGGCTGGCGGGCTACGCTCCACGATGATGGGCACCATGTCTACGCTAGCCCTCCAAATTGCCGCAGAGTGATTGGCCCGGTTCAGCTCGGCTTCGCGCTCAGGAATCGAATTTAACGTGCGACGCCTTTGGCCGTCTGCCGCGAAAATGTCCGACGCCATCGAACTACCTAGTAGTATGGGCCGACGATGAAGCGCCGAGTGAGCGGGACCGTTCAGGGGGTCGCCCGTAGATTAGTGACTTATGCCTGTTGACCGACTTCCCGGAGAATGCGCCGCAGCCACTGATGGCCCGGATCAGCATCGTGCCTTGAGTGCCATGTCTGCACCACCCGGAACTGGGGAATGTCGATCGGCGGCGGGAAGAGCCTGAGGGGTAGGCGGCCGGCAAGCGGCGTAAAGAGGCGGCGTGGTTCCGTCGCCACGAGATCGGAGGCGTCCACCAGCATTGGGGCCATCAGGAAGTGTCCGACGGTTACGGCCACATTTCGCTTGAGCCCTCTTTCCGCCAGCACGGCGTCGACATAGCCGCTCGGATTGCCCCTCATCGAGACCTGAATGTGGCGAAGGGCCAAATATCGGTCGAGATCGAGCGGTTCGCCGAGATTGGGGTGGTCGCCGCGGCCGGCGCAGATGAAGTCTTCTTCGTAGAGCAGTTCCTCCCGCATGTGTGTCGGCGGCTCCGGAAAGTTGCCCGCGATCAGTTCGACCGTTCCATCCTCCAGCATCGGCAGGCCGACGCTCCGGCTCGTATTGCGGGCGACGAGAGACAGGCCCGGCGCCTCTTGGTCGAGGCGTGCGGTCAGGCGAGGCAGAAGCACGAAGGCGGCATAGTCCGAGAGACCGAGGACGAACTGCCGTGTGCTCGCGGTCGGGTCGAAAGCACGCCCGCCACGCAGTACGCCTTGCACCTGCTCGAGGATAGATCGCACGTTCGGCGCGATGTCTTGGGCCAGCGAAGTCGGCACCATGCCACGCGGCGAGCGGACGAAGAGTGGATCGCCGAACAAAGCACGCAGCCGGTTGAGCGCGTGGCTCACGGCCGGCTGGGTCAGCCCGATCCGTTCGGCTGCGCGCGTGGCATGACCTTCTGCAAACACGGCATCGAACACCACCAGCAGATTCAGATCGATATTGGCAAGATGAACCGCATTCATGACGATGATATTATTAATGAATTGGATTTATCGCAATCGTTCAGCGATGAATCTCTGATAGGGGCACGGGGCGGCGGCTCTATCGCGCCGCATGGCCGAAGGCATGCCCCCCCGAAACCCTCTTCATGAAGCGGCTTGATGGGAGCCCAGCAGACCATGGCTCAAGACGCAAACGGCGAGCGTTTCGAACGCGGCATGAAGGTTCTCCAGCGGATCGGCGGCGAGGGTTTTGACTTGCCGATCAAACGCCTTGCAGAGGCGTCGCCGGACTTGGCGCGTTTTACGGTCGAATATTCTTATGGCGATATTCTCTCCCGCCCGGGACTGAGTTTGCCGCTACGGCAGATTTGCACCGTCTCTTGTTTGATGGCGCTGGGCAGCGTCAAACCGCAGCTCAAGTTTCATATGACAGGCTTCCTCAACGCCGGCGGGAGACCGCAGGATTTGGTCGAGTTGCTGTTCGTATCCGTGGCGGTTCTCGGCTTCCCCTCCGCCGTCGTTTCGATCGCCCTGGCGCGCGAGATCTTCCAGGAGCGAGGCATCACCTTCGAGGCCCCGCCACCGGCAAGCGACGACGGAACGCAGCGATACCGGCGCGGACTGGAAGCCCTCCTAGCGGTCAACGGCGAAGGCCATCTGCGGCCTCTTGAAGCGATCTCGCCGGACCTTGCACGCTGGACGATTGAATTCGCCTTCGGCGAGTCGCTGGCGCGCGAGGGGTTGGAACCGAAGGCCAAGCACCTCGCCATCATTTCGATGCTGGCGGCGACCGGCAACCGCGACGACGCTCTCGATTTCCATCTCAAAGTCGCCCTCAAGCAGGGCCTGTCGCCTGCAGAGGTTGCCGAGGCGCTAATGCAGCTTAGCGTCTATGCCGGATTTCCCGCCGCACTCAACGCCTTCGGTCTCGCCCAACGGGCCTTCTCGGCAGACCGCGGCGCTACAGCGATCACGGCGCCATCCGCGGCGGCACAACTGTCCGAGAGCCGGGAGTTGCGTCGGAAGCGCGGGCTCGCGACACTTGCACAGACCTCCGGAGCATCCGGTGAAACGGTCATCGGCAGCTTCGACGACATTGCACCGGATATCGGTCGGATGATCGTCGAGCACTCGTACGGCGACGTTTTCTCACGACCAGGCATCGATCCTATAATCCGCGAGCTGACGGCCTGCGCGGCCTTGGCGGCGGTCGCGACCACGACTACGGAAGCCCCGCTGCGTGTCCACATCAACGCGGCACTCAATGCCGGCGCGAGCCGCAAGGAGGTGCTCGAAACCCTCCTCAACCTCGTGCCCTACAGCGGCTATCCCGTCGTGCAACAGGCGGTGCGGATTGCCGGCGAGGAATTCGCCAAGCGCCCCGAATGAAGTGCTTGGTTGCCGCCGCATACGGCAACTTGCTCAGGGATCGTGCTGACTATCGGCCAGGCCGCCCGGCCATCGCCCGGATCGCACCTCGCCACAATTGTCGGCGCCATCTCGTCGCACGCCGCTCAGCCGGAAGCAGATCACCTTCCACCGTCGATTAGCCGGCCAGCGCCGGCCGCAAATGCGACGAGAACCTTCCGCAGCTGACTGACTCGGAGCGATGGCGCCCGCCCACGAGCTCGAGCCGGAAATCGTCCGGCTGACGGAGAAATGCCCTCCGTAATAAGGGACGGCGAGGCTTCAGGATTGTCTTGGGAGAGCGGCATGGATTGTCGCTCCGAAGTCGCCGTGGAAACGCGATCGAGCAGCCGTGCGCTGTTCAGGCCGGTATGGGATTCGGACTCGCAAAGTGGCAAGCTGCGCTTTGCCCAGGCATCACTTCGCGCAATGCTGGGCGTTCTGCCTTGCAAATGTCCTGCACCAGCGGGCAGCGGGTGTGAAAACTGCACCCCGTAGGAACGCGTGTCGGGCTGGGGACGTCGCCCTCGAGAATGATGCGCCTGGCCTTGAAATCCGGGTCCGGCTCAGGGGCCGCCGACAGGAGGGCCTGGGTGTAGGGGTGTTGCGGGGCCGAATAGATCTGCTCCTTGTGCCCGATCTCAACGACGCGTCCTAGATACATCACCATGACCCGCTCAGCGATGTGCCGGACCACGGCAAGGTCATGGGCAATGAAGAGATATGTGAAGCGCTTCTGCTCCTGCAGGTCCTGCAGAAGATTGACGATCTGTGCCTGCACGGAGACGTCCAAAGCGGAGACCGGCTCATCCGCCACGACGAAACTCGGATCAACCGAAATGGCCCGGGCAATGCCGATCCGCTGACGTTGGCCGCCCGAGAACTGGCGCGGCTTCCGGTCCATGAAGCTGGGCGATAGTCCGACCTGGTTCAGAAGTTCCGCGACCCGCTCCCGTTTCTCCCGCCGGTTGCGAACAAGGCCGAAAGCCTCGAGCGGTTCGGCGACGATGTCGGCAATGCTCCTGCGCGGGCTCAGGGACCCGTAGGGATCCTGAAACACCATTTGTGCTCTTTGGCGCATCTGCCGCATCTCGCTTCGCGAGAGCGTGTTGATGTCCGTTCCCTCGAAGAAGACGCTGCCTTCCGTCGCATCGATCAAGCGCAGCAGCAGCCGTCCCATGGTGGACTTGCCGCAGCCGGACTCCCCGACGACCGCGACGGTCTCGCCGCGATTGATCGAAAAGGACACGCCGTCCACGGCACGGACGCTGCTGCCCTTCGATCTGCGGAAAAGGCCGCCGGCCTCGCCAAAGGTCTTGCTGAGATTCTCGGTCCGGATAAGCGGCTCGATCATTGGACGGCCTCCGCCTTTGCTGTGACCCAGCAGGCCGCTGTATGGCTCTCGCCGAAGCGGAACATCGGCGGCATTTCCCTGGCGCATTCGTCAACCCGCAGCGAACATCGGGAATAGAACGGGCAGCCCTGCTTGACGGTGCCGGGCAATGGCACCGAGCCGGGAATCTGGAACAGGCGTCGGCGCTGATCCCTGAGGTGGGGGATCGATTCCAGCAGACCGCGCGTATAGGGATGACTTGGCCTGCGGAAAATCGATCGCACGTCGCCGTCTTCCACGACACGACCGGCATACATGACGATCACCCGTTCGCAGACATCGGCAATGACGCCCAGATCGTGCGAGATCAGGAGGATTGCCGTGTTCGTCGCGGACCGAACCCGCTTCATCAGTTCGAGCACCTGGGCCTGGATCGTGACGTCGAGCGCGGTTGTCGGCTCGTCGGCGATCAACAGCTTGGGGCTGCATGCGAGCGCCATCGCGATCATCACGCGTTGGCGCATCCCGCCCGAGAACTGGTGAGGATAGGCGTCGACCCGGCCCGCGGCATCGGGAATCCCCACAAGGTTCAGCACCTCGATCACCCGGCGCCGCCGCGCTTCGCGATCGAGCGCGGAATGGAGCATGATGGCTTCGCCGATTTGATCGCCAATGGTCATCAGGGGGTTGAGCGAACTCATCGGCTCCTGAAAGATCATCGCGATTTCGCGCCCGCGGATATYGGGCATTTTCGCTCGGGGCAGATCGAGAAGATTGACCCCGTTCAGCTCGACCCGGCCCTGCACAATCCGGCCCGGCGGCTCGGGGATCAGCCGCAGGATCGACAGCGACGTGATCGACTTCCCCGACCCGGACTCGCCGACGATGCCAACGGCGCCGCCGGCCTCGATCTCGAAACTCACGCCATTGACGGCACGGATGGGATTGGTCTTGGGACCGAACTCGACCGCCAGATTCTCTACTTTCAGAAGAGGTGGCGTCATTGAGCGGCCTCCGGATCGAGCACGTCGCGGGCCGCATCGCCGATCAGGTTGAAGGCCAGGACGACCATCGTGATGGCGAAGCCCGCTCCGATGATCGGCCAGGGGGAGCCAAAGATGTTCCCCAAGCCGTCGCGGATGATGTTGCCCCAGCTCGGATTGGGCGGCTGGGTGCCGATCCCGAGGAAGCTGAGGGAGGCCTCGAGCCGAATGGCCGATGCGACCCACAGCGTCATCAGCACCACGATGGGCGCCGAGATATTCGGGAGCACATGCCGGACGATGATCATGGGCGTGGTGACCCCCGCGGCGATGGCCGCTTCAACATAGGGTTCCTGCTTGACCGCGAGCGTCGAGGCCCGCGCCACGCGGGCAAAGCCCGGCACGAACGCGATGGTTATCACCGCCACGACGTTCCAGAAGCCGCCGCCGAGCACGGCTGCGATCATGATAGCGAGCAGCAGCTCCGGGAATGCCAGCAGGAGGTCGATGATCCGGGTCACCAGACGATCGATCATCCCGCCGAAATACCCGGCGGCGACGCCAAGTGCGGTACCAACGAGCGCAGCCAGCGTCGGAGAGATCAGACCGAAGATCAGCGAATTGCGTGATCCGAAGATCAGGCGCGACAGCACGTCTCGTCCGAACTGATCCGTGCCGAGCCAGTGTTCCGCCGACGGGTATGAGTTGATCGCGAGATAGCTCTGCGCCAGCGGATCATAAGGTGCAATCGCGGGCGCCAGAACGGCGATGGCAAGGAAGACCGCGATGATGATCGTCGCCAGGATCGTGGAGGGCTGGCCCAGGATGATGCTGCGCAGCAATCCGAAGCGTGGCTCTTCCGGCGCGAGAACATGGGTCTGTTCCGTGGCAAGCGTCATCACTTCACCCGAATTCTGGGATCGACCACGATGTAGGCGAGGTCGACCAGCAGGTTGATCAGAACAACAAAGAAGGCGAACACCACGACGCCCGCCTGGATGACTGGATAGTCCCGCTTGGCGATTGCGCTGATCAGGACTTCCCCGATGCCTGGCCGGTTGAAGACCAGCTCGATCGCGACCGACCCAGACAGCGTCGCCAGAAGACTGAGCCCCAGCCCGGTCGTGATCGGCAGCAAGGCGTTGCGCAGCCCGTGCCGATAGATGACGCGGTTCTCTCGTGCGCCTTTCGCCCGTGCCGTGCGGATATAGTCCTTGCCAAGGACCTCGAGCAGTGAGGTCCGTGTCAACCGGCCGAGGAAGGCCGTCTTGACCATGGCGAGTGTCACCGCCGGCAGAAACACGTGGTACATGCGGTCGAAAAATCCGGTGCCCCCGCCATTGATCGGGAACCAGCCGAGGGTCAGGGCAAACACGATCAGCAGGAGCGCCCCGAGATAGAAGTCGGGGATCGCGTAGCCGATGAGGGAGAACACGCGAACGCCGGCGTCGGGGAGCTTGTTGCGGTTGACGGCCGCGACCACCCCGAGCGGAATCCCGACGAGCAGCCCCATCCCCGTCGCGACAAGCGTCAGCTCGATCGTGTAGGGCAGATTATCGGCCAGCAGCCGGAGGACCGGCGTTCGATCGATCAGGGACTGCCCGAAATCGAGCGTCAGCATGTCCCAGATGAAGGTGAGGTACTGCTGCCAGAGGGGCGCATTCAGCCCCATTTGCTCGCGAAACAGCGCAAGCTGTTCCGCGGTCGCATAGTCGCCGAGGGCGACGAGTGCCGGGTCCCCAGGGAGCAGGCGCAGCGCGATGAACACGAGCGTCAGCACCAGCAGGACCGTCGGCACGGCATCGAGCAGTCTCGCTCCGATGACACGCAGCATGGTCTGCCCCTTTAGACGCGCGTGGCCTTGTTCAAACGCCAATAGGCGTAGCCAGACTTGACCGGGAATCCGATGTTCACACGCGGATTGCGCGCTATGACATAGGAGAGCGTGACAATCCCAAGGAGCGGCAGATCACGCAGAACCTGCTTCTCGATGTCCTGGATGAGCGCGATACGCTTGTTGAAATCGGGCTCGTCCTGAGCCTTTTCGATGAGTGCGTCGATGCCGGGAATGGCGACGCCGTAGTGGCTGTAGTTTTCCGCTCCGGTGCCATCGGCCTTGACGTCCGCTTCGGCCGACAGCAGCTGCAGGAAGGGCTGCGTCGGCACCGGCGGGTAGCTGGACGAGTACAGGGCGATCGAATTCCGGTCCTTGCGGTTCTCGGAATGCATGGTCGCATGGTCGATGATCTTGAGATCGAGGTTGATGCCGACGGCGCGCAGCTGCTCCTGGAGCATCAGCATGATCGCCGCATAATCCTCACGCTGGCTGGTGAAGCAGGGAATGGTCACGCCGTTCGGGTGCCCCGCCTCTGCCAGCAGCGCCTTGGCTTTCTTGGGATCGTAGTTGTATTGCAGCTCGGGGGGCAAATCCGCTTTCTTGACCGCTCCGGCGAATTGCGGAGCGATGACCCCGACCATCGGGACCGCAAGACCGGCAAATGCCGTTGCGATCTGGTCGCTGTTGATGGCGTAGCGGATCGCCTGCCGCACGCGGATATCGTTCAGCGGCGGCCGCGTCAGGTTCAGGTGGAGCAGGTTGAAGCTGCCGGGCGCCGTGGCGTCGAAGATCGTGCTGGCCGAGCGCTGGCGCATCGATGGGAGCCAGCCGGGAGAGCGGACGCCTTCGATCATGTCGACCTGGCCTGAGGCGAAGGCGAGGGTTCGCGCCGTCGTGTCGGCAATGAAGCGGACATGGATCGTCTTGGTAACCGCCGGTCCAGCGAAGTGATCTGGGAAGGCAGCCAGTTGGATCCCGTCGCTGGGGCTGACTGTTTCCACCTGGTATGGGCCCGTCCCGACCGGACTCATGGCGAAGTCCTTGCCCTTCTCCTCGAAGGCCTTCCGGCAGAGGATCGAGGCCGCGAGGGTGGTCACGACGCTGCCGTTGAACAGCGGATCGGGCCGTTTGAGGGTAAACTGGACGGTGTGAGGATCGAGCGCCTTGACCGCCTCGACATTGGAGTAGAGCGGCTTCTGGTTGGTCACGATCTTCGGATCAAGATGCCGGGCGAAGGTAAAGACGACATCGTCAGCCGTCATTTCACCGTAGCCCTTGTGGAACTTCACCCCTCGGCGCAGCTTGTATGTCCACGTCTTGGCATCCTCCGAGCTTTCCCAGCTCTCGGCGAGACTGGGGCGGAAGTCCTCGGGCCGGATTGCAAACGTCCCTTCGTCTGATTTCACGAGAGTATCGAACACCTGGTGAATCGCCCAGTTGTCGCCCCCGGTCATCCCGGGCTGCTGCGGATTGATGCTCGTGGGCGAACTCCGCTTTTTCATCTCGGCCTCGTCGAATTCCATTCCGAGCCCCGGGGCCGTCGGCAATTCGAAGCGGCCATCGATGGGCTCGGACGGGTTCTTCTTGAAGAGCGATCCGGCCCGCTCCCAGTTATCCGCCAATTCGACCGGTTTGCTGAGATGCATGATGGTCGACAGCACATGAATATTGGCGAGGTGGCCGACGGAAGGCTGGGTCTGGTGCGGGACGAGCTCGACGCCGTGAGCATAGGCGACGGCGGCGCATTGCATCAGCCCGGTGATGCCTCCCATCTTGACGATGTCAGGCTGCACCATGCGCACGCCGGCATTGATCAGGTCCTTGAGCCCCTGAAGCGTATAGGTCTGCTCGCCGGCGGAAACGGTGATGTCGAGGCGCTGGGCGACCTCGCCCATGGCAGCGACATGGTAGTGCTGCACGGGCTCTTCGAACCACGTGTAGCCAAGGTCTTCGAGCGCCCGGCCGACCCGCATCGCGCCGCCGACCGAATAGCCGTTATTAGCGTCGAACCCGAGCACGAACTGATCGCCCAGCGCCTTGCGGACAGCCTTGGCCTTGGCAATGTCGCCGGGAATATCGACGTCCTGCCTGGTCCGGTCKCCGTCCCAGCGGATCTTCACCGCCGCGGGCCGCTCCTTCTCCACCCGCCGCATGACGACTTCGACAACCTGATCAACCGTGCGCCAGGCATTGCCCCCAACGGAGGCATAGCAGGGTAGAGCCGTGCGCCAGGCCCCGCCGAGTAGCTTGTAGACAGGCTGGCCGAGCAGCTTTCCTTTGAGATCCCAGAGCGCGATGTCGAGCGCTGCGAGCGCGGCCGTTGTGGCCCCTTCCGGCCCAAGTTTGATGCACTTGTGGAACAAAGTGTCCAGCAGGACGGCATGATCGAGAGCATCCTTCCCGATCAGGGCCGGCGCCATGTCGTTGGCGATGATGACTAGCGAAGCCAGGCCGCCTTGCATGGGCGAGGCTTCACCCAGGCCGTATTGACCATCCTCAGTCTCGATCCGGACGAACGCGCTTCGCGCCCCCTTTGCAGACGCACCCCAATCAACCTGGAACGTCTCTACCTTGGCAATCTTCATTATGCCCCCCCTTGGTACGTTAGACCCACCTGATTATCGCAGGGCGCTCATCAGCTCACTGCGACCTATTTAGTCTCACTGAATACGAGGATGGCGTCGCGCGAACCCACTCTGCTTGGTAGCGTCGAACGGAGCCGATAGATCCACCCTAGGCCGTCGATCGGTGCCGCCCATGACGCTTTCCAGTTTGCCCGCGCCCCGCAACCCGTTGGAGAGGTCGCGTGTTCAGACATTAAAATCGGCCCGTTCTCGGTGTCGTTGGCCAGGCGGGTCGCCTCCTACTTGGCTGGGAACGTAGAGATCGGCGCAGTGCGACCGAAGAACCGTCGTTTCAAATGGCTGCATCCACCGGAACCCCACTCAGCACGGTCGGTTGATAGTAAAAGCCACCGCTCGCACCTGTCAGAACTGTTCAACTCTCGAGATGATCCGGGTCGTTGCCCGGCAGCCGCGGGATCAACTCGTCGATCGAGCGTTGAATATGCGCACGCATCAGCCGACGCACGGCAGTCGCATCGTTGCGCGCGCAGGCCTCGATGATCGCCTCGTGCTCGGGCACCATTGCGGCAAGGCGGTGGTCGGGGAAGCCGAAGCGGCGTCGCGTCGCTCCAACGAATGCATTGTGCTGATCGAGCAGAACCAGCGCGGATCGGTTCGGGCGGATCGACAGGATGCTGGTGTGGAAAGCGCCGTTGGTCGAAGAGATCGCCGCCGAATTGCCCTGGCCGATCGCGGCGGCATAATCCTTATGGATAGCCCAGAGTGCGTTGATGTCGCTAACGGTTGCAACCGCCGCGCTGTAGCCGGCCAGAGGCGGTTCAAGAGCAAGGCGGATCTCGAATAATTCGCGGATGAAGGCCCGTTCGATCGAACGAACCCGCGCGCCCCGGTTCGGTAGAATTTCAATCCAGCCCTCGCCTTCGAGCTGCCCAAGCGCCTCGCGGATCGGCGCGGGGCTCGTCCCGTAGCGCTGCACCAGCGCCGCCATTTTCAAATGTTCAGACGGCGCGAAGGTCCCGGCAACGATGTCGGCGCGGATGGCCTCGCGCAGCCGCTGATACGTCGTCGCCTGCATGAAGGGCACGATTCGGCTGGCGGGGGCCGGTGCGTCCGTCATCTCGGCGCTCTCATCGTCGATTCCACCGCCCGCCTGATCGCCGCCCGTTCGTGAAACGCAATGCGGGTTGATGCAACCCGTGCGACGCAATCAGCCTCATTCGGACGTCTTGACATTCGCCGCCTTCTGCGAAGTTATAGATATTATATAATCCGACGAAGCCGAAGATGTCCAGCCAGCCTGGGCCTCGCGACCCGGACCCTGGGTCACAACCGGCCGTGCCAAGGGATTGGAAGCGAGCACCATGGACGTGCGGCTACTGGACAAGACGCAAGACGGATCCGAACCAGGTCCTCGCGCGAGCGAAATCGTCCGTGTCGAAATTTGGATATTCAGTTATCCGATGGTCGGAGTCGGACCCGGCGGCATCGACGTGACCGGCGCGAAGTCCGCGCGCACTCGCCTCGCAGTGCGAATGGAAACGCGGGACGGCGCGCGGGGCGCCTATGTCGGCGGCCAGGCGAACTCGCTGGCCCAGGCCGCGGCCTGCGCCCGCGCTGTGCTCGGCCTCGACGTCTTCGCCCGCGAACGGGCCTATGAGCGTGTCCGCCGCCAGCTCCGCAAGGAAGACCGCATGGGCGCTGGCGTGATCGACATCGCGATGTGGGATCTGGCCGGCCATCGACTGGGCCTGTCGGTCAGCCAAATGCTCGGCGGCGGCAAGACCCGCCTCCCCGCCTACGCCTCGACCTGGTTCGGCGGCGAGGGTGGCGGCCTCACGACCCCCGAAGCCTTCGCCGACTTCGCCGAGGAATGTTACGAGCTCGGCTACCGCGGATTCAAAATGCATGGCTGGACCGACGGCAGCCCGACGCGCGATGCCGCGGCCGTGCGTCTGCTTGGCCAGCGCATCGGCGACAGGATGGCGCTGATGCATGACGCTGCCTGCCATCTGCGCAGCTTTGCCGACGCGCTCGAAGTCGGCCGGGCCTGCGATGACGCCAATTTCTTCTGGTACGAGGATCCCTATAGCGACGGGGG
>NZ_JBFTZN010000243.1:0-9116 GCF_056406775.1 Allobosea sp. P1_A7 | reverse complement strand
CGATATGGGTGCCGCCAATGCTGTGCGGGCCCGGGACAAGGATCTTACCAAGCCGGCCGGCAGCCTCGGCCGCATGGAGGAGATCGCCGAATGGCTCGCAGCCTGGCAAGGCAAGGCGCCCCCGCGCGTCGACCGGCCGCTGGTTTGCGTCTTCGCCGGGAATCACGGTGTCGTGGCGCAGGGCGTCTCGGCCTATCCGCAGGCGGTGACGCGCCAAATGCTGGAGAATTTTGCCGCCGGCGGCGCTGCGATCAACCAGATCTGCGCGGCCTTCGATCTCGGCTTCAAGGTCTTTGACCTGGCCCTCGACCTGCCGACCGGCGATTTCACGCAAGGTGATGCGCTCGACGAGAAGGCCTGCGTCGCGACCATGGCCTTCGGCATGGAGGCGCTTGCCGGCGGGGCCGATCTGCTCTGCCTCGGCGAGATGGGCATCGGCAACACCACGTCGGCGGCTGCGATCTACGCGGCGCTCTATGGCGGCGGCGCTGCGATGTGGTGCGGGCGCGGCACCGGCGTCGACGATGACGGTCTGAATCGCAAGATTGCCGCTGTCGAAGCGGGCCTCGCTTTCCACGCCGCGCATCTGGGCGACCCGCTGGAAGTGCTGCGCCGCCTCGGCGGTCGCGAGATCGCGGCCATTTGCGGCGCGATCATCGCCGCCCGGCTGCAGCGCATCCCGGTGATCCTCGACGGCTATGTCGTCACCGCCGCCGCTGCCGTCCTGCACGCCATCGAGCCGTCCTCGATCGACCATTGCCTTGCCGGCCATCTCTCTGCCGAGGGCGCCCATCGCGAAGCGCTGCTCCGGCTCGGCAAGCAGCCGCTGCTGGCGCTCGAGATGCGGCTCGGCGAGGGCACGGGGGCGGCGCTTGCGGCAAGCCTCGTCAAGGCCGCCGCCGCCATCCATTCCGGCATGGCGACCTTCGATCAGGCGCAGGTCTCGAAGAAGGACTGAAACTGCGGGAGCCTGACGGCAGCGTTGCTCCCAAGGCTCGTCTCGAACTCAGGCCCTGAGCGCGCCGTGCGGGGCCCCGACAGCCCCGCAGATGCGCGACCTCGTCAGGTTGCGGCCTTCGTCTCGAAGGGTTCCCAGATACTGATCTGGCGCGTTTCCGGCATCAGGAAGAGGCAGAGCACGAAGCACACGGCCGGGACGGCGATCGGGTAGATCAACGCGTAGCCGACGCTCCCGGTCGCCGCGAAGGCCGCCGACGTGATGAATGGCACCAATCCACCACCCCAGCCATTTCCGATGTGATAGGGAACCGATACCGACGTGTACCGGATCCTGGCGGGGAAGTATTCGRCGAGGAAGGCCCCGACCGGCCCGTACACCATCCCGACATAGCAAACGAGGATGAAGATGATGAAGATCGCGGTCGGAAAGTGGACATTGCCGGGTCGCGTGACCGTTCCCAGCCACAGGTACAGCGGATAGTACGTGATCGCGGCGAGCAGCATGCCGCCCAGGATCACTGGCTTGCGGCCGATGATGTCGGATAGCCAGCCGAAGAAGATCAAGCTCGGGGTTGCGAGGAGCAGCGCTGCTCCCACGATGTAGGACGAGGTCAGCGGGTCCAGCTTTGAAACCTGCTGCAGGAAATACAACGCCCAGAACTGGCCGCTGTACCAGACCACTCCCTGTCCGATCAGCACGAGGGTGGCGATCCCGACATATTTGATGTTGGGGCTGAGAAAGGCTTCCTTCCAGGGGTTCCTGGTCATCTGTCCCCTGGCCTTGATCGCCTCGAAGATCGGCGTCTCCTGGAGCTGGAGCCGGATGTAGATTGCGACGGCGACCAGAAGGAAGGATATCAAGAATGGAACGCGCCAAGCCCATGCGTTGAACGTCGCCTCGCCGAAATAGGTGCGGGTCGCGATGATCACGATGAGCGATACCACGATCCCGAGCGTCGGGGAGGTTTGCAGCCAGCCCGTGTAGTAGCCGCGGCGCTCGTCCGGAACATGCTCGGCGACATAGGTGATGGCGCCGCCATATTCGCCACCCAGGCACAGGCCCTGGATGATCCGCAAACCGAAGAGAATGAATGCGGCAGTCAGACCGATGGAGTCGTAGGTCGGGATCGCCCCGATCGCCCCGGTGCCCAGTCCCATTCCGCTGAGCGTAACGAGGAAGGTGTATTTGCGGCCGACCCGATCGCCCATCCATCCGAAGAGGAATGCTCCCAGCGGACGGATCAGGAAACCGGCGGTAAACAGCGCGATCGTGCTCAGTAATGCCGCGACCGGATGACTCTGCTCGAAGAACTTGACCGACAGAATGGCGGCCAAGCTGCCGAATATGTAGAAGTCATACCATTCGATGACATTCCCCACCGATGCAGCGACGATCACGCGGCGGAAATCACTCGGGATCTGGATGGGCATGACGCCCTCCCTTTACTTCAAGGCACTTACTCCGGTGTTTCACGCTTGATGGCTCGCACTGCGAAATCCACGCGCGACAGCTGTGGGGGTGCCGTCCGCTGCGCTTGCCGTATGAAGCTCTGTACCGCTCGAGGGGAGCTCCAACGGCCATGGGCGCCGCGAGCCGTCATTCCCTCCTACCCGCCGTGAAACAAGGGCGTAGCCGCCATTTTAATCCTTAATGGGCGGTTGCGGTATCGATTTTCTACTTGAAGCCAGCTGGGCGAGCGGTGACTGCCGGAATTGCCGGGAGCGTCAAAGTGATCGCTTCGGATGCTGTCACGGTTGGCGCGGCAGCCCCTCAGATATGCCCCACCACCTGCCCCGGCAGCGTGCCGGATCGCGCGCCATGGCAGCGCTCATTCGCTCTCCCTTCGCGAGCGGGGAGGCCGTTCCGGCGATCTGCGTGATGGAACCGGGCAGTCTCGGCGGCCTCGTTCCATCCGATCGGAACTCCGCTCTGGCGAGCGCATCCCGTGCGCGCGCCTAAGCCGCCGATCGTGCCGGCTCGGGCAGCGCCGCCAGCGTGTCCATCACGCGCTCGGGCGGCAGGGTGATCGTCACTTCCGTGCCGGCGCGCGGCCTGGATTTCAGATGGAAGCCGCCATTATGGAGATCGAGCAGCCCCTTCACGATCGGCAGCCCCAGGCCGGAGCCCTGTTCGGCGGTCTTGATGGCGAGCGAACCGCGCCCGAAGGTCTGCAGCACGATCGGGATTTCATCCTCGGGAATGCCCGGCCCGGTGTCCGTTACCGAGACGTATTGTCCGCCATTCGCCGTCCAGCCGACCTTGATGGTGATGTCGCCGCCCTGCGGCGTGAACTTGATCGCGTTGGACRGGATGTTGAGTACCGCCTGCCGGATCGCGCGCTCGTCCGCCCAGACCTTCGGCAGATCGGGCTCGGCCGCCTCGCGGATCGTTTGCCCCTTGGCCTTGGCGCGCAGCTTCAGCATGTGCCGGCATTCGTCGACCACGCCTGCCAGGCTGAGGGCCTCTTCGTTCAGCGCGTATTTGCCGGCCTCGATCCGCGAGAGATCGAGAATCTCGTTGATCAGGTTGAGCAGATGCTGGCCGGAGCCGTGGATGTCGCCCGAATATTCCTTGTAGGCCGGGTTGGCGTGAACGCCGAAGATCTCGTTCTTCATCACCTCGGAGAAGCCGAGAATGGCATTGAGCGGCGTCCGCAGCTCATGGCTCATCGTGGCGAGAAAGCGGGATTTGGCGAGGTTGGCCTCTTCGGCCTTGCGGCGCGCCTCGTCGGAATTCGCGGTCGCAGTCTCGAGCTCGGCGATCAGCGCGTCCTTCTCGGCGCGGAACTCGATGGTTGCGACCGAACTCGAATAGAGCCGGTGGGCGAGGAAGATGAAGAAGAGCTGGGCCGATGCCGCCATCAGCGCCATGGTGACGCTGTCGATGTCGGAACGGCCCCAGAAGAACAGCGTGATGCCGATGGTGACCGGCCCCAGCCCGGAATAGACCGCAAGCGGGATCGTCGCCGCCAGCATTACGGTCAGCGCGCTGACGACCAGCAGCGTCGTCATCACGAAGACCTTGGCCCCCGGCCCGTCGACCTGTGCGAACAGGACGAGGATCAACGTCCAGGACAGGCCATGAAAGGCTTCCGCCGCCGGCAGCAGGCGGCGCCAGCGCCGAATATTCACCTCGCCGGCCGGCTGTGCCAGGAAGCGGCGGCAAAGCAGGACCATGACGGCCGAGGCAAGGATGACGATGCCGAGCCAGGTGGTGACCTGGTAAGCCGGGACCCAGAGGCAAGCGGCGGTCGCGATGCACAACGCCAGGACCAGCGCGCCGACCGAGCCGTGCATCCGATACTGGGCGAAGACCCGCAGCAATTCGTAGTCGAAGGCGCGTTCGAGGCCGGTCGTCGAGGTCAGCCGCTCGCGCACGGACTTGACCTCGCGCGTGACGAGCTTGCGCCGCGCCAACGCCGTAGGGTCGGGACCGCGCCCTCGCTGGATCTGTTCGGCCGTCACTTCCGCCATAATCGGAACGCATCTACCTCTTCCGGCGGCAGACCCTGCACGCCCGGCTCGCCATTATGGTCTCGAAATCGTTAAGCTCTTACTGATGGCGCGCTTCGGATTCGGACGATCTCGATATGGACCTTTCGGCTGGCGCCGCGTCAGCCGCCCGGTCGATCTGGTCGTCGCACTCGGGCTGCTCGGCCTGCTGGCGATTGCCGGCGCTGTCCTGCAATACAAGCTTGGCCCTGCCCGCATGCTTGCCGGAGCCGCCCAGGCGATCGATGGCGATTCGCTGCGGCTGAATGGCGAAGAGCTCAGGCTCGAAGGCATCGATGCCCCGGAATTCCGCCAGAGCTGTCGCGACAGCGCGGGCAGGGATGTGGATTGCGGCCGTGCCGCCCGCCGTGCCCTGCTGGCGCTGATCGGGCGCGGTCTCGTCACCTGCGACATCGGCCGGGTCGATCGCTACGGCCGCGGCCTCGCACGCTGCAGGCAGGGCGAGACCGATATCAACGCCGCGATGGTGCGGCAGGGCCATGCCGTCGCCTATGGTGATTATCGCAGCGAGGAAGACGAGGCGCGAGCGGCCGGGCGCGGCATCTGGGCGCTGCAGTTCGAGCGGCCGGAGGCGTGGCGCAAGGCTCATCCGCGGTAGAGCATTGGACCGAAAAGTGGAATCCGGTTTTCGGAAAATCCGATGCTTAAGCAAGGAGCTAGATCGCCGAACCTGCGTCCGAACGGACGCAGGGCGACTCTAGCGCGCATGGCTGCGCCATCACGAATGGGTTTGAAATGGTTGACCGCCGGACCTCCGCCATGGTCGGGTTCGCACGCGGTTTCCGATGAGGTTGACGATGAAGCTCTATGATGGCGGGCGCGCGCCCAATCCGCGGCGGGTCCGCATCTTCTTCGCAGAGAAGGGCGTTCCCCTCCCGGAGCTCGTGCCGGTCGATATCACCCGGAAGGAACACCTCACGCCCGAATTCGCCCGCATCAACCCGCTGAAGCGCCTGCCGGTGCTGATGCTCGACGATGGAACGGCGCTCGCCGAGACGATTGCGATCTGCCGCTATCTCGAAAGCCTGCATCCCCAACCCGTGCTCTTCGGCGGGGATGCCAAGGAACAGGCGCAGATCGAGATGTGGAACCGGCGCGTCGAGCTGGGCCTGTTCAGCAGTGTCATGTCTGTCTTCCGGCACAGCCACCCGTCGATGGCGGAGCTCGAGCATCAGGTGCCGGAATGGGCCGAGGCCAGCCGCGAGCAGATCGATGACCACCTCCTGATCATGGAGCTCCAGCTCGCGGGTAGCCGCTTCCTGTCCGGGGATCGGTTCACGGTGGCCGATATCACTGGAGGCATCGCCGTCGACTTCATGAAGCCGTCCCGGGTTCGGTTGCCTGAGGAATGCGTCAACATCCGCCGGTGGCATGACGAAGTGTCCGCGCGGCCAAGCTGGAAGGCCTGATGCGACCGGTCTTCGCCATTCTGGCGCTGCTTGTGCTGGTCCAGCCCTCCGTCGCGGCCGAACGGCTGAACGGCGAGGCGATCAAGCGAGCCTTCGAGGGCAACACGGTGAGCGGCCGCTACACCAATGGCGGGTTCTTCACCGAGTATCATGAGCCGGATGGCCGCGCACTCGGCCATAATGGCTGGCAGCCGAACAAGGATGCCTGCTGGATCACGAAGGAGGATCAGGTCTGCTACTACTATGGCCCTCCCAGCGACCGCACCGTGCATTGCTTCACGGTTGAGCTGACGGATCGGCTCTATGTCCTGCGCAATGTCTCGAACGGGCAGATCAATGCTCTTGCCACGATCGAGCCCGGCAATCCGCGCGGGCATTCCGACAAGGGGGAGCCCTGGTATTGCGACGGCTTGATCTCGCAGGCACCTGAGGTCCCGATGTCACGGCGCAGGCTTGCCTCGCGATGATGCGTCTGCTGCTCCTTGCGGCTGCGCTCATGCTTCAGGCCGCCACCAACTCTCCGGCGAAGGCCGCGGAGCGCCTGAGCGGCGAGGACATCCGCCGCGTTTTCGAAGGCAATACCGTAAGCGGCCGCTACAATAACGGCATGCCCTTCAGCGAGTACCATCACGCCGACGGCCGGGCGAGCGGACATAACCGGCACGTGCCGAACCGCGACGCCTGCTGGACGACCACGCCGGACGCGGTCTGCTATTACTACGGACCGCCCGAGCAGCGTCGCACCTATTGCTTCACGGTCGAGCGCAGCGGAGACCTCTATGTCCTGCGCAACCGGCCGAGCGGCCGCATCAACGGCATCGCCACCATCGAAGCGGGTGATCCGCATGGCTATGCGACCAGCGCCAAGATCTGGACCTGCGACGGCCTGATTTCGCAGCGGCGCGGGGAGCCGTCCCGTCTGGCGGCGCGATGAAGCCGGATCGGGAGCGTGCGCCGGAAACGCTCGCCGCGGTGCTGCGGGAACTGGCTGCCTGCCGCATCTGTCGCGACGAGCCGCGCTTCCAGCCGCCGCTTCCGCATGAGCCGCGCCCGGTGATCCAGGCCTCGCCGACGGCCAGGCTTTGCATTGCCGGCCAGGCGCCGGGCACCCGCGTCCATGCCAGCGGCAAGCCGTTCACCGATCCGTCCGGCGTCCGGCTGCGGCAATGGCTCGGGCTCGACGAAGCGGCGTTCTACGACGCAGCCAGGGTCGCGGTCGTGCCGATGGGCCATTGCTTCCCGGGGCTCGACGCGCAGGGCGGGGATCTGCCGCCGCGCCGCGAATGCGCACCGATCTGGCGCTCACGCGTGCTTGCGGCGATGCCGCAGGTCGAGCTCGTCCTCGCCATCGGCCGCTATGCGCAGGCCTGGCATCTCGGCGCGAAGGCGGGTGCCAATCTCTCCGCCACGGTCGCTGGCTGGCGCGCGATCCTGGCGGAGCCACGCCGCCCGCGGGTGCTGCCGCTGCCGCATCCTTCCTGGCGCAACAACGCCTGGCTGAAGCGCAATCCCTGGTTCGAGGCGGAGCTTCTGCCGGTGTTGCGCGAGGAGGTGGCGCGGCTGGTCCTGTGAACGCGGAGAGCCCCGCTCAATCCTCGAGGCGCGCAATCAGGCTGGACGTATCCCAGCGCTTGCCGCCCATCTTCTGGACTTCGGCATAGAACTGGTCGACCAGCGCGGTGACCGGGAGCTGGGCACCGTTGCGACGCGCCTCCTCGAGCACGATGTCGAGGTCCTTGCGCATCCAGTCGACGGCGAAGCCGAAGTCGAACTTCCCGGCATTCATGGTCTTGCCGCGGTTCTCCATCTGCCACGAGCCGGCGGCACCCTTGGAAATCACCTCCAGCATGGACTCGACATCGAGGCCGGCGCGCTTGGCGAAATGGATGCCCTCGGACAGCCCCTGCACCAGTCCGGCGATGCAGATCTGGTTGACCATCTTGGTGAGCTGGCCAGAGCCGGCCGGGCCCATCAGCTTGCACATCCGCGCGAAGGCACCGATCACCGGCTCGACCCGGGCATAGGTTTCCGGCGCGCCGCCGCACATCACGGTCAGCACGCCGTTCTCGGCGCCGGCCTGGCCACCGGAGACCGGCGCATCGATGAAGCCGAAGCCGCCGGCCTTCGCGGCCGCGTCGAGTTCGCGGGCGACGCCAGCCGAGGCCGTGGTGTGGTCGACGAAGACAGCGCCCTTCGCCATGCCCGCGAAGGCTCCGGCTTCGCCGATGGTCACGGAGCGCAGATCGTCGTCATTGCCGACGCAGGCGAAGACGATCTCCTGGCCCCTGGCCGCYTCGGCCGGCGTCGGGGCGGATTTGCCGCCATGCTGCGCCACCCAGGCCTGGGCCTTGGCCGCGTTGCGGTTATAGACGGTGACGTCGTGGCCCTTGGCCTTGAGGTGGCCGGCCATGGGGTAGCCCATGACGCCGAGACCGATGAAGGCAACCTTAGCCATGTTCCGCTCCGCTGATAGGTTCTGGTTTCGCTTCGGCCTGTAGCGCGCGCGACCCATTGGGGGAAGTCGCGCGGACGCCAAGGCACTTTGTCGGAAATGGAGAGGGGGCGCGGCGCGCCCCGCTCAGCGTAGCGCCATATGCCGCGTCAGCCTGAGTTCCAGCCGGTCCCAGACCCGCCGGATCACCTCGACCAGGAGAAGATAGATCAGCGCGGCGTAGAGATAGATCGTGAGATCGAAGGACCGGGCGAAGGCGAGCCTCGTCGCGCCCATGAGGTCGAACAGCGTGACGAGCGAGGCGATTGCGCTGGCCTTGATCATCACGATCAGCTCGTTGCCGAGTGGCCTGAGCGCCAGGATCATCGCCTGGGGCATGATCACAAGGCGCAAGGTCGACCAGCGATGCAGTCCGAGCGCCATGGCGCCTTCGAACTGGCCGCGCGGGATCGACTGGATTGCGCCGCGCAGGATTTCGGCCTGATAGGCGGCCGTGTTCACGGTGAAGGTCAGCAGCGCGCAGTAGAACGGCTCCCGGAAGAACCACCACAGCCCGACATCCTGCCAGAACAGCCGGAACTGGCCGAGGCCGTAATAGACCAGGAAGAGCTGGCACAGCAGCGGCGTGCCGCGGAAGAAGGTGGTGTAGCCGTTGATCGCGGCCTTGGCCCAGCGCGGCCCGTAAAGCCGTGCGATGGCGAGCCCGAGTGCCAGCACAAAGCCGATCGCGACCGAAATCACGACAAGCTCGAAGGTCACCCACAGGCCGCTCGCCATCCGGC